>JACCQS010000449.1 GCA_013814015.1 Geodermatophilaceae bacterium
ATCGGTTAACACCGGCCAGGTGCAGCACCGCGTCCACGCCCTTAACGGCCTGGTCCAACACCGAGGGTTCGGCAGTGATCTTCCGCCCGATGGCGACGATCTGATCACCGCGTGCTTTGAGGGCGCAACGAACGTGCCAGCCCAGAAAGCCGTCCGCGCCGGTAACGGCGACCCTCATGCCGGTGCCTTTCCAGTTTCCCGGGCGATCTCCGCCAGTCCATACAGCAGCTGGGCGACACCAGCGATGTCTAGGCGCTCGGTGTTATGAGAGGTGTAGTCGTCGACTTTGGTCAGCTGACGGTCTCCTCGCTCGAAGTACAGCCCATAGTCAAGAGACCGGTCGTCCATCGGTATGCGGAAGTAACTGCCGCGATCCTCGGCCCTGGCCATCTCCTCGCGGCTCAACAGGGTCTCGTAGAGCTTCTCCCCATGCCGAGTCCCGATCGTCCTCAGCTGGGGATCGATCCCGAAAATGCCGGCTGCGGCCATGGCCAGGTCGTGCACGGTGCAGGCCGGTGCCTTGCGGACGAAGAGATCGCCCGGAGCGGCGTGAGCGAACGCGTACTCGACGAGGTCAACGGAGTCGGCGAGCGACATGAGGAACCGGGTCATACCCGGATCGGTAAGGGTCAGCGGCCGTCCGCCCTTGAGCTGCTCGACAAACATCGGTATGACCGAGCCGCGGGAGTACATCACGTTGCCGTACCGAACGACGGATACGGTCGTCGGCGCGCCGGGATTATTTCTTGCGAAGGCGTATGCCGTCTTCTCCATCAGCGCCTTTGTCATGCCCATGGAATTGATCGGATACACGGCTTTGTCGGTACTCAAGCACACTACGGAGCGGACACCGGCTGCTGCTGCAGCCTCTATTGTGTTGGCGCTACCATTTACATTTGTCAGCACTGCCTGGGCCGGAAAGAACTCACACGACGGCACCTGCTTAAGGGCCGCCGCGTGGAAAACCAGATTCACGCCGTGCATCGCATCTTCGACACTGGAGCGATCACGGATGTCACCCAGGTAAAAACGTGCTCGTTGATCCCCGAGAGCGCGCCGCAAGTCGTCCTGCTTTGCTTCGTCGCGACTAAGAATGCGGACCTCCGCGACGTCTTGCGACAGGAGCCTGCGCGTCATCGTTGATCCGAAGGATCCCGTACCGCCTGTGATGAGGACAGTGCTCCCAGAGAAGTCTTCAGACATGGGTGGAGCGCCCCAGCTCTAATGCAAGTCGTGGATCATAAACAGTTCACAGACAGGATAGCGGTAGTGCATGGAGCCATGCGTGCGGGCTGAAGGGCAGTCGCGTCGGGCTGGCCTCGGCTTAGGCTGATCACAGCCGTACCTGTCATGGCGAGTGTGCTTCAGTCCGGTTGGCCATGGGCAGATTGATTTCGGACGATCCGACTAGGGCGGACCAGTCCTCGGCTTCGAGGTAGCGGTCCTTCAGCTGTGGGACTCGGACGTGGCTGATCAGCGGATGATGCGGCCGACTTCCGTGCTCGGTTTTGTCGAACAGGTCCTCGTGCAGCTTCTCACCCGGACGAAGGCCGGTGAAGACCAGGGCAACCGGCCGGTGACTCATCGCGATGAGCTGTCGGGCGACGTCCGCGATCAGAATAGGTTCACCCATGTCGAGGACCAGCGTCTCCCCTCGTTGGCCGAGCGCACCCCCCTGGATCACCAGTTGCACGGCCTCTTCGATGGTCATGAAGAAACGGGTCACGCCAGGATCGGTCACGGTGACTGGGCCGCCGCGTGCTATCTGTGCAGCGAATGTGGTCAGCACCGATCCGCGACTACCGAGGACGTTGCCGAAGCGCACGGACAGGAAAGCGCCGCCGTTGTCCCGGGCGTACTGAGCGGTTAGCCGCTCGGCGACACGCTTGGAACGGCCGAGGACATTGGCCGGGTTGGCGGCCTTGTCGGTGGAGATATTGATGAAGCACTCGACCTCGACCGCAGTCGCCGCATCCAGCACGTTACGGGTGCCGAGCACGTTGGTCTTCCATGCCTCCTCCGGGAACCTCTCCAGCATGTTGACGTGCTTCAGCGCCGCGGCGTGAAACACCACCTGGGGACGCTTCCGCGCGAAGATCCGGGAGACCGCCTCCGCATCGCGGATGTCAGCCAGTACGACATCACCCGAGCCCATTTCTGAGCGGCCGTAAAGACTGAGCTGCACCGCATGCAGAGCGGACTCGTCCCGATCGAGGAGGATCAACTCCGCGGGACCGAAGAGTTGCACTTGCCGGCACAACTCCGCTCCGATCGACCCGCCTGCGCCGGTGATCAGGACGCGCTTGTTGGTGAGGTAGTCGGCCATCGCGCCAAGGTCCGTGTCGATCTGGTGGCGTCCCAGCACGTCCGCGAGGTCGATATCCCGGACGTCTCGGATGCCGATGCGGGGCGACAGCAGATCGACGATGCCGGGGAGAACCTTGACGCTCAGGCCCGCCTCGCCGGCCAGAGCTGACACGTCGCGCACGAGTGAGGCATCAGCCGTAGGGATCGCGACAACCAAGGTGGTCGCACCCGTGCGAGCGGCCGCCGCGCCGATCGCGTGGCGATTCCCCAGCATCCGCACTCGGTAGATCCTGGAATGCCGCTTGGCCGGATCGTCGTCGAGCAATCCGACCGGGAGGAACGGGCTCTGCGCATCCTGGAGCATGGACCGGATCAGCTGGTTGCCGGCGTCGCCCGCGCCGAAGATGAGCGTTGGCTCCCCCAGCCGGGGACGTACCGCACCCTCGTGGGTCCGGCGCAGAGCCAAGCGCAAGCCGAGCATGAGAACGAACGCGATGACGGCTCCGATGAAGGGCACCGACAATGGTACGAGCCGGTTCGGTGCCAGAGCAGAGACGGCGAACAGACTGATGCTCGCGCCGGCGATGGCGATGGCCAGTGCCGTGAGCTCGTCGGCGCTGCCTACGGCGTACCGACCCTGGTAGAGGCGCAGAATCATGCCGACGCTCGCATGTAGGCCGCCCGCCAAGGCTGCACCGGTCAAGATCAGCCGTTGATCGATGAGCGCAGTATCGCCCTCGTATCGGGCGAATGTCGCTAGCTGAACAGCCAGAAACCAGATGACAAGATCCGCCGTGAGCAGGCCTGCCCATCGAAGGCGCCAGAGGGGATATCGGACTGACGCTGGTAGCACAGCACTCCCGTAGTAGTGAATTCATGATCATGATAGCGCAGCGGAGTCGGTCACTGACTGTGGGTGACGGTAGAGTGTGCCGCTGAACAACTGCTGATCAATCGCTGCCGCCCCTTACGTTGTAAGCATCTTCGACCAGCGAAGGACACAGGCGGCTCCACGGCAAGAGCGAGCGCAATTGCGAGGGGGCAGCATTGCCGCAGGAAGTGCGAGTCGACCTGCTCGGCGAGACTCTGCTCACCCGCGATAGCAAGATCATCCGCGTGGGTGGGCCGCGCCGGGCGGCGATCGTGGCCCTGCTCGCCCTGCGAGCACCCCTATCGGTGAGCCGCCGCGAATTCGCGGCAGCCCTATGGGGCGAGGACCCCCCGGTCTCGCTGGTCAACACACTGCACGTGCATATATCGGCACTGCGCCGCAGGCTTGGACGAGGTGCCATCCAGACCGCCGGAGAGGGTTACCGGCTCGGCGAAGGGGTAGCCGTTGATGTCGCGGAGTTTCGCCACGCGCTGGCGCGCGGTGCCGATCAGCTGGCCCGCGGGCATGCGGCAGGCGCCGCGGAAACTCTACGAGGCGCCTTAGGCCTCTGGCGCGGTCCTCCACTGGCTGACCTGGGTGACGCGACCTTCGCCGCCGAGGAGGCCGCCCGACTGGAGCTGATGCGTCTGGACGCGATCGAGGATCGCGTCAAGGCCGATCTCATCCTTGGCCGGCACCGCGAGGTGATCGGTGAACTGGGGCGGTTGGTGGCCGACCATCCGCTTCATGAAGGTCTGCGGGGCCTACTCATGAAAGCCCTCTATCGAGCCGGGCGACAGGCCGAAGCGCTGGCTGCCTACGACTCGGGTCGCCGCCTGCTCCGCGACGAATTGGGGCTCGACCCCTCGCGCGCATTGAGCGAGCTGCATCACCAGCTACTCACCCAGACCGAGGAAGCGCCGGTCCGCGTAGCCCCAGCCGCAGCACCGACGTGGCGGCTTCCAGTGCTCTTGGAAGAGACCATCGGCCGGGAGGAGGAGATCGCCTCGCTGACCAGGCTGCTGGTCGACGGACACTCCCGCCTGGTGACGGTGCTCGGCGCCGGAGGGGTCGGAAAGAGCCGGATCGCCGTTGCTGTGGGTGAGCGCGCAGGAGCGCTGCTTCCGGACGGCGTGGTTTTCGTGCCGCTGGCTCAAGCTGAAGAGCCCGCCGACGTCGCGGTGACAATCTGCGCCGCACTGGGGGTGCGTACTGGCGACGATCCGCTGGTCACCCTCGAGTCGGTCTTGTCCTCCCGGCGGATGCTGCTGATCTGTGACAACTTCGAGCATGTTCTCGACGCTGCCTCCGTCCTGGCTCGGCTGCTTAACGCTGAACCGGGGCTCCGCATCCTGGCCACGAGCCGGCAGCCGGTGGGGCTTCGTGGCGAACGACGCTTCCTGCTGCATCCACTTGGCGAGGAAGAGTCGGCAGACGAGCCGTCGTCCGCGGCGCGCTTGTTCATGGCCCGAGCCGCAGCCGCCGATCCGCGCTTCGAGCCGACCGCAGCCGATCTCACCGACATCGCGGAGATCGCACGGCGTTGCGACGGACTACCCCTTGCCCTGGAGCTGGCAGCTGCGCAGATCCGCGCCATGCCGGTCGCCGAACTTCGGCGACGCATGGACTCGCCGTTGACCCTGCTGACCGACGAGGGGACAGACGCTCCCGACCGGCAGCGCACCCTCCGGGCGAGCATCGCCTGGAGCGTGCGCGCACTCGATGATGCCCACCGGCAGCTGCTGGCCAGAATGACGATCTTTCGCGGTGGGTTCACCCTGACCGCCGCGGCGGCTGCCGGCGGGGTGGACGTCGACACGGCGCTGGGCTGCATCGAGGTGCTGCTGGACCACAGCCTGGTGCGGCGGGTCGCCAGTGTCAGTGGGACCCCTAGATTCGATCTGTTGCAGACGATCCGGGAGTACGTCGCCGAGCTGCTCGATCCCGATGAGCGCGGCGAGGTGCAGCACCGGCACGCCGAGCACTACCGATCCTGGATGCAGCCCATCGACGAGCCGGGAAAGTCTCCGGCAAGTGTCGGGGTATGGCTCGCCCAGCTGGCCGACCGCGCGAACCTGCGCCAGGCGATCCGGTGGTCGCTGGAGGGTGCCGACGGCAGCTTGGCAGCCGATCTGGTCGTATCTGCCGCCCCCGTCTGGGACCAAGCCGGCCCGCGGGCGGAGATGCTGGGCTGGTTGGACCTCCTGATGGACCGTACGGACCTCTCCGCGGGCAGGCGATGCGACGCGTATTGGTGGCGGGCTGCCCTGGTGGCCGACAGCGATCCCAGCCTGATGGCCGTTCCACTGGCCGAGGCGCACCAGCTCGCAGAGGATAGCGGGGACACCCGCCGCCTCGCCTGGGTACACCTGATGGAGGCGGTTGCCGAGCTCTACCGTGACCGTCCGGCGCAGGCGGCCGAGGAGTTGTCGGTCAGCGCCGCGCTGGCCGGGGACCATCCCGACGCGGTGAACCTGCACATCTCGTTGTTGATGACCATGGGCCACCTGTCCACCGTGCGGGGCGCCGATCTGGCGCCGGCGGTCGAGCACACCGAGAAGGCGCTCGGGCTGGCCAGACTCCATCACCGAGACCTGCGTGCGATGACACTGCTAAACAACCTGAGCGAAATCATGCTGGTCCAGAACGAGCCGGAACGAGCGCGGGAGTTAGCGGACGAGGGGTTGGCGCTGGCTCAACTCGCCCAATCACAAGAAGGAATCGCGGCGAACCTGTCGCAACGCGGCTACGCCGATCTCCTCAGCGGCAACTCCGCCGCCGCACAGGCCGACCTCCGTGCGGCACTGAACGGCCATGTGCAGCTAGGGACCACGTACTACGCGCTGCATGACGCTGTGCGGCTGGCTGCGGCGCTCGCGCAGTCCCATCCCGAGTTGGCCGCACTCGCGCTCGGCGTCGTCGAGGCGTGTCCACAGTTCGTGGATCAGGCATCGTCCCTGCAGGCCAGGGAGCGCTGCCTCGCCGACCTCGAAGCTCGGCTGGGCGAGAACCTTGCGGCCGGTCTGGCCCGGGGCCACCAACTGGTAGCGCAGCGAGGTGAGGTCGGTGCCCTGGCCGGTGTTCTCGAGGCGACCGAACACGTGATCACGGAGTAGGTCCAAGAGCGGCTGGCGGGCTCGGCCTGCTTAACTTAATTGAGGCGACTGGGCGGGTGGTCCGGACGTAGGTTGCGCCCGTGCCCTCGCTCGCCGACCTCGGCTGGAATCCGCAGCGCTCCGCCGCGCTGCCCTCCGACGCCGCCCTGGGCCGGGTCTCCAGGGTCGACCGGGGGATCGCCTCCGTCCTGACCCCGGGCGGAGCGGTGCGGGTACGGATCCCCAACCGACTGCTGGCCACCCAGGACACCGATCAGATCCCGACCGTCGGGGACTGGGTGCTCCTGCACGACGAGGAGATCGACCGCGTACTCGACCGTATGAGCGCGGTGACCCGGAAGGTCGCCGGGGAGCGGACTCGCGCACAGGTCGTGGCGGCCAACGTCGATGTCGTCTTCGTCGTCGACGACGCCAGCGCGCCACCGAAGGGCCGGCGGATCGAGCGCTATCTCGCGTTGGCCTGGGAATGCGGTGCGTTGCCCGTGGTGCTGCTGAACAAGGCCGACGCGACCCCAGAATCCGACAGTGCCGTCGAACACGCCCACGCGGTTGCCCTCGGCGTCGACGTACACGCCGTCAGCGCGCGTACAGGCGAAGGCCTCGAGTTGCTGACCAAGCACCTCGCGCCTGGTCATACGGTCGTGCTCATCGGACCGTCCGGTGTCGGAAAGTCAAGTCTGGTCAACGCCTTTCGCGGCGAGGACTGCGTCTACACCCAGGACGTACGGTCGGATGGCAAGGGCCGGCACACCACGTCCTACCGGGAACTTCATCGGCTGCCCTCCGGCGCGCTGCTGATCGACACTCCGGGTTTGCGCGAAGTCGGCCTGTGGGCGAACGAGGAAGGACTCGAGCGCGCGTACGCCGACATCGTGGAGCTCGAGACACAGTGCCAGTTCCGGGATTGCGCCCATCGCACCGAGCCGGGCTGCGCGGTCGCAGCGGCCATCGGCGCCGGCGACCTGGATCCGGCCAGGTTCGCCTCCTGGGTGAAGCTGCAGCGCGAGGTCGCCCGGGTGCAGGACCGGCGCGCAGGCTGGGAGCGGGCCCGGGCCGGTGCGCAGCTACGTGCGCGGCAACGCTCGTACAAGGTAGCGCGCGATATCCAGCGGCAGCGGCGACCGCGCTAACCGAGTAGCACCCGCCTGGAGCGACAGAAGTCCACCAGAAGCATCGCATCTGCTTTTGCCCTGTGCAGTGCTCCAGCCGTCTACAGCCATCGGATCTCACGAATTCGGGGTTGTCGGGGTCAAGGCGAGGGCGATGACCCCGACGACCCCGAACTCGTCCGAACCGAGAAGGCGCAGCGGGCAGATCTCAGTGGTAGATCGCCTCTCGGCGCCGATCCCGGTCAATGAGCGGACGCCGTCGCCAGCCGGGGGAGGGCGCCAGATCTAGG
>JACCQS010000321.1 GCA_013814015.1 Geodermatophilaceae bacterium
GCCGCGAGATGGATGACCGCGTCGAATCCCGCATCTCGGGTCAGGACCTTGCTCACGTCCGACAGGGACGACTCGACGAAGCTCACGCCGTCCGGAACCGCGTCCCGGTGGCCGGTGGACAGGTCGTCCAGGACCACCGCCTCGTGGCCGGCTTGCACCAACGCGGCCGTGACTACGCTGCCGATGTAGCCGGCACCACCGGCAACCAGAACCTTCACGCCCGGCAGCCTAGGCGAACACTGCGGTCAGCCTGCCGGGCTGCAGGCGACACGACGCGACCAGCACGAGGAGGCGGATCCCAAACTGTGTCGGTACCGGTACGGCCTGCCATCGCCGAACTCGCGGCCTATAAACCCGGCCGCAGCGCCGCGGATCTGGCCCGTGAATTGGGGCTTCCCGAGGCGATCAAGCTGGCCAGCAACGAGATCGCCTACCCGCCGCTGCCCAGCGTCGTTGCCGCGATCGCCGAAGCAGCGTGCGTCGTCAACCGCTATCCCGACAATGCATCCGTTGCCCTGACCGCCGCACTCGCCGAGCGGTTCGAACTTCCGGTCGAGTCCATCGCGGTCGGTTGTGGGTCGGTGAGCCTGTGTCAGCAGTTGCTGCAGTCCTATTCCGGCCCCGGCGATGAAGTCGTGTGCGCCTGGCGGTCTTTCGAGGCCTACCCGCTCTTGGTGGCCGTGGCCGGAGCCACCTTGGTGCCCGTACCCCTGCGCGAGCAGACCCATGATCCGGAGGCCATGGCAGCGGCCATCACCGACGCCACCAGAGTGGTGTTCATCTGCAACCCGAACAATCCCACCGGTACGGCGCTGGGCACCGTGGCGATGCAGCGCCTGCTGGATGCCATCGGCACGGACACGCTGGTCGTGATCGACGAGGCGTATCGGGAGTTCGTCACCGACCCGGACGTCCCGGACGGGCGTGAGCTGATGCGCGGGCGGCCCAACGTGTGTGTGCTTCGGACCTTCTCCAAGGCCTACGGTCTGGCCGGCCTGCGGGTCGGGTACCTGCTGTCGCAGGACCCGGCGATCGCCACGGCGGTACGCAAGACCTACGTTCCGTTCAGCGTCTCGACCCTGGCCCAGGTTGCCGCACTCGCATCACTGTCCGCCGAGCAGGAGATGCGCGAGCGCTGCGCGGCGGTGGTATCGGAACGGGAGCGGGTCAGCGCCGCCCTGGCCGATCTCGGCGATCCGGCTCCGGTCAGCCAGGCCAACTTCGTCTGGCTGCCGCTGGGTGAAGACGCGCTGGGGTTCGCCAGTTTCTGCGAGGCACGTGGAGTCATCGTGCGGCCCTTCGCCGGCGACGGGGCCCGGGTCACCATCGGTCAGCCGCAGGAGAACGACGCCTTCATTTCCGCCGTTGCCGCGTGGGAGGCATCGCGAGGCTGAACCCTCGCTTTCGTTGCGTCCTGAGGTGTTGCAAAGATGGCGGGATGCCGCGCCCCAGGGTGTTGTCCGGTATCCAGCCGACAGCCGACTCCTTTCACCTCGGCAACTACTTGGGCGCTCTGCGGCACTGGGTCGCGCTGCAGGAAAGCCATGACGCCTTCTACTGCGTCGTGGACCTGCACGCGCTCACCGTCGAGCCCGATCCCGAGGCTTTGCGGCACCGGACCCGTACGAGCACCGCCCAGTTACTGGCGATGGGTGTCGATCCGGAACGCAGCACGTTGTTCGTGCAGAGTCACGTGCGCGCCCATACCCAGCTGGCGTGGCTGCTGCAGTGCATGACCGGGTACGGCGAGGCCGGGCGCATGGTGCAGTTCAAAGAAAAGTCGGTCAAGTCAACCGATGGAGACCGGGTGACGGTCGGTTTGTTCAGCTATCCGGTGCTCCAGGCAGCCGACATCCTGCTCTACCACGCAGATGCCGTACCGGTGGGCGAGGATCAGCGGCAGCACCTCGAGCTCACGCGCGACCTCGCCCAGCGGTTCAACGGCCGACTGGGACAGACCTTCACCGTGCCTGAGCCCTACATCGTCAAGGAGACTGCGCGGATCGCGGACCTGTCCGATCCCGCCGGGAAAATGAGCAAGAGTGCGTCGAGCGCGGCGGGCATCCTCGAGCTGCTGGACGACCCCGCGGTCAACTCCAAGAAGATCAGGAGTGCGGTCACCGACACCGGTCGGGAGATCACTCACGACCCGGAGAACAAGCCAGGCGTGTCGAATCTCCTTGTTATCCTGTCCGCGCTCACCGACACCGCCCTGGACAAGCTCGAGGAGCAGTACGCCGGAGCCGGATACGGACAGCTCAAGGCTGACGTGGCCGATGCTGTCGAGGCCGTTGTCGGCCCGATCCGGGTGCGTACGCGAGAGCTGCTCGACGACCCGGCCGAGGTGGATCGGATCCTGGCAGCCGGGGCCGACCGGGCCGGCGCGGTAGCCGAGGCGACCCTGGCTGTGGCCGAGGAACGGATCGGGTTGCTGCCCAACATGTCTGATTCCGCCCGATGAGCACCGAACCGGGCGCACCGACTGGGCCGCCGCCTACCGTCCTGGGCATAGCGATCCCGGTTCCCGACCCACTGTGCACGCTGCTGACCGAGTGGCGGGTCAAGGTCGGTGACCCGCTGGCACACCTGATCCCGCCGCACGTCACGTTGCTTCCGCCCACCGATTTCGGGGCGGTGGTGCCCCAGGATGTTCACGAGCACCTCGGCGCGGTTGCTTCCCGACATGCACCGTTCCAGCTGCACCTGGCCGGAACCGGATCCTTCCGCCCGGTGTCACAGGTGGTTTTCGTCACCGTGGCCGACGGCATCTCGGCATGTGAGCTGCTGTCCGAGGACATCCGATCGGGCCAGTTGAGTCGGCCGCTGAGCTTTCCGTACCACCCGCACGTCACGATCGCCCACGACGTACCGCCGGACATGCTCGACCTCGCCTACGACGGGCTCGTTGACGTCGACGAACGGATCCAGGTCGACGCGTTCTGCGCGTTCGAGCAGGATCCATCCGGTCGATGGGTGCCGGTGACGCGGTACCCATTGCAGGGTGTCGCCGGTGGCTGAGTCGCTGGGTCGACCAGCACCACTGCACCCCCCCGCTTCGCGCGAACCGAATCGCCTTGATCGACTTCGCGCACGGTACGGCTGGCTCGACCACGTGATCCGCGCCATCACTCTCTACACCGAGCGCAACGCGGACGTCTTGGCCGGAAGCATCACCTACTTCGGTTTCCTGGCACTGTTCCCGCTGCTGCTTCTTGCTGCATCAGTCTTCGGATTCGTGCTGACCGACCGGCCGGAGCTGCTCGCGGATGTGATCGCCCAGATCGTGGAATACATTCCCGGCGCGGCCGGGGACCAGCTGGTCGAGGCGCTGAACGCAGCCATCGAGTCCCGAAATGCCGTCGGCATCGTCGGGTTGCTCGGCCTGATCTATGCCGGGCTCCGCTGGATCAACAAGCTGCGATTGGCGTTCCAGACCCTGTGGCAGGGAAAGCCCGAGGCAGGGAGCTTTCTCAAGGACAACGCCCGAGACCTGCTCACGCTGGTCGGGCTGGGCGGCGGACTGGTCGCGTCGCTGGTGATCACGGCAGTGGGTACGGCGGCCGCCTCCTATCTCGTCGGATTGGCTGGTCTTTCTGAGGTGCCGGGCATCACGCTGATCACCGGAGCGGCGGCCATCGTCTTGGCCATCGGGGGCAGCACGCTGGTATTCGCCTGGCTTCTCGGCAGCCTGTCCGGACACGACATCACGTTCCGTTCGGTCCTGCCAGGGGCGGTGCTGGCTGCGGTCGGCTTCGAGATCCTCAAACTGGTCGGCGGCTTCTACCTGTCCTTGGTCTCGAACAGCGTCTCTGCCGGGGTCTTCGGCAGCGTGGTCGGAATTCTGCTGTTCATCTATCTGGCCTGCCGGTTCCTGCTCTTCTGCGTCGCGTGGACCGCGACCCTGCCGCGGTTCGCCCGACTGGGTCTGGGCCCCGCCCCGGAGAACTCGCTGGCGCAGCCGGCCGCCGCCCCCTCGATCGAGCCGACCCAACGCGTGCCCGACCCCGAGCCAGCCATCTCGCCGACTGCTGTGGCGGCAGGGTTGGTCGCAACCGGTGTGGTCGCCGGCGCAGTTGGCCCGGCGATCCTGCGTCGCTGGTGGCGCAGAGATCAGTCAGGGCGCAGGGAGCAGTCAGGGGCGGTCAGGAGATCGGATCCCGAGGCCGTTGGCGTACCGGAGCACGGTTAGCACCGCTACCACCGGGCGTGCGACGGCTGACCGGAGGCCGTCTGCTCCAGACGAACGTGCCTAGCGCAATTCCGATGCTGCCGGTCGCCAGGGCCAGCAGCGGCAGCAGCGCGAGGTCGTCGGCTCCGGGTTCGGTTCGGGCAGAAACCGGGGCTCCGGGCAGGGCGGGTGACGTCTCGGGGCCGGTCGGGGACGGCGCGCCAGCCGGCAGCGGTGCAACCAGGTCTCCCACCGACGGCGTGCCGGCCGGCAGCGCGAATCCCCAGTCCAGCAGGCGCGCCGCCTGCTCCCAGGTCGGAATCGGTACCTGTTCGGCCAGCATCAGGCTGACGACCAGTTGACGCCCGTCGCGCTCGGCGGCGCCGACGAAGGTGTACCTGGCCGCGTCGGTGAACCCGGTCTTGCCGGCCAGGGTTCCTGGATAGTTGAGCAGCAGCTGGTTCTGATTCTGGATCTCGAAGCCCTCGTCCATTCCGGGTACGGCGGGGATCTGGGCACTGGCTGTGGCCATGACCGCCAACAACTGTGGGTCGGCGACAGCTGCGGTCATCATCAGGGTGAGGTCGTAGGCCGAGGACCGTTGGCCTTCGACGTCCAGTCCGCTCGGGCCGCCCGGCGAGGTGTCGTAGGCCTGCAGCCGATCTGCGGTCCGGTACATGGCCTCGAGCGTGGGTTCCAGTCCCCCGGCCGTACGAGACAAAGCGTTGGCGGCGTCGTTGCCGGACTGCAGCATCAGCGCCAGCCACAACGTCGCCACGTCGTACTGACCACCGTTGATCAGGCCGACCCGGCTGCCTTCGATCTGCTCGTCCTGCACGGTGGCGGTCACGACCTGCGCCGGGTCCAGCCGCGGGTAGAGCGACAACAACGTGAGCAGCTTCAAGGTGCTGGCCGGGTAGTACCGCCCGTGGGCGTCCTTGGCAGCCAATATCACGCCGCTGCTCGCATCGGCGACGACCCAACCGCGCGCGGTGATGTCGGCGGGCAGCGGCGGGGCGTCCGGGGGGAGGACAAGTCCCCGCGAGGCGAGGTCCTTCCCACCGACGGTGTCACCATCCGGAGCGCTGCCGACCGGGGGGCCGACCGGGTCGGGAACGGTCGGGCTGGCCCCCGCCGGGTTGGCCGTCGGCCTGGGGGAATCTGCCCAAACTATCCCCGGCCATCCGAGGAAGGCGACCATCGCAAGGCATACCGCACCGGCCGCGACGCAGCGCCGCACGGCCGGGAGATTACCGTCGCAGCGGCTCAGGACCCTGGATGAGACCCGCGAGTCACGTGCACAAGGCGAAACAGCCCACAACGAATATGTCTCGGTGGACCTGTGGGGTGCCCGCGGTGTATGGCAGGCGACTACGGTGGCCGGAATGCCTGCCCCGAGACCTCGGAGCCGGTACATATGAGAGGAGAACGCGTTGCGCGTACAGCGACGTATGACGGCCCTGGCGGCGCTCCTGGCAGGCGCTCTTGTGCTTGCCGGATGTGGTGGTGGCGCTGACGGTGGCGGCGGAGAGACCGACGCGGCCGGCAGCGACATCAACGTCGGCGTCGCCTATGACGTCACTGGGCGAGGCGATCAGTCGTTCAATGACTCGGCAGCGGTTGGGCTGGACCGGGCCGTCGACGAGTTCGGGCTCAGCCTCGATGAGGCCGAAGCCAGCACCAGCGACGATGAGGCGGCACGCGAGGAGCGCCTGCGGCTGTTCGCCGAGAACGGCAACAACCCGGTCATCGCGGTCGGCTTCGTCTACGCCGCCTCGCTCGCGATCGTGGCCGAGGAGTTCCCGGACACTCAGTTCGCGATCATTGACTCGGCCGATCCGGTCGCCGACAACGTAACCAATCTGCTCTTCGCCGAGGAGCAGGGTTCGTTCCTGGTCGGCGTGATCGCAGCACTGAAGTCAACGACGAAGAACGTCGGTTTCGTCGGCGGCGTCCAGGTGCCGCTGATCGAGAAGTTCGAGG
>JACCQS010000463.1 GCA_013814015.1 Geodermatophilaceae bacterium
GTTCAGCGGGGCTGCTTTCCTGGGCGCAGGTGGAAGAGCGGCTGATTTCGGCACTGCACTACTGGATGGCAACCGTCCGCGAGGACGGCACGCCGCATGTCGTCCCCCGCTGGGGGGTGTGGCTGGATGGGCGATTCTTCTACGACGGCGCGCCCACCACCCGGCATGCCAGGAACCTCGCCGCAAATCCGGCGTGCTCGCTGAACCTGGAAAGTGGGACCGAGACCGTGATCGTCGAGGGCAGGTCCGAGCCGACCAAGGCCCCTGTCGACGGGCTCGGTGCTCGGCTGTCCACCGGCTTCCAGAAATATCACGATCTTGGCTATGCCCCCGCGCCGGAGTCCTGGGTCGATGGTGGCGGCCTGATGGTTCTGACGCCGGTCCGGGCGATGGCTTGGTTCGCCTTTCCGAAGGATTGCACCCGATTTCGCTTTCGCGGCCGATGAGGCACCGGTACGCGCGCTCAGAGTTGGCGCACCCAATTCTCGAGAAGGGTGGCCCCTGCCTTTCCGGATTTTTCCGGGTGGAACTGGGTTGCTGACAGAGCGCCGTTCTCGACAGCGGCGACGAACCGCTCTCCGTGTTCGGCCCACGTCACCATGGGGGGCACAAAAGGGGCCGCCTCGTCCACCTTGAACCTGCGGGCCGCGTAGCTGTGTACGAAGTAGAACCGCTCCGCCGCGACGCTCTCGAACAGCCGTGACCCCGGCGCTGCCACAACGGTGTTCCAGCCCATATGCGGCACTACCGGAGCGGTCAGTCGCTCGACGACTCCTGGCCACTGTTGACAGCCCATTGTTTCCTTCGTGCCCTCCACCCCGCATTCGAAGAGCACCTGCATGCCGACGCAGATGCCGAGCACCGGCCGTCCTCCGGCCAGCCGGCGGTCGATGATCCGTGGCCCGTCCACGGCAGCCAAGCCGCGCATGCACGATGCAAAAGCGCCGACACCCGGAACGACCAGACCGTCGCAAGCCAACGCCGCGACGCGGTCGGCGGTCACCGACACGGCGGCCCCGGCCCGCTCGAGTGCGCGCTCGGCAGAGCGCAGATTGCCGCTGCCGTAGTCGAGTATCACGACTCGAGGTCGCGGAGCAGCCATCGTGGTCATTTCCCCATGGCGTGACGGCCGCCCGCTAGAACCCGGAAGGTCACAACCTGCCTTTGGTGCTGGGTACGCCGCCGATCCGCGGGTCGAGGGCCACGGCCATACGCAGTGCCCGGGCAAGGGCCTTGAACTGTCCTTCGACGATGTGGTGGGCATCGCGCCCGGCATGGAGTACCCGGATGTGCAACGTGATCCGGGCGGCGAAAGCAAACGACTGGAGAACGTGCGCTGTCAGACTGGTCGGATAGTCCGGTCCGATCATCGACGTCATGTTCTCCGGCTCGACATGTACGCAGTACGGCCGGCCGGAAAGATCCACTGCCGCTTGGACCAACACCTCGTCCATCGGCACGAGTGCGTCGCCGTAGCGCGTGATTCCCACCTTTTCACCCAGCGCCTGACCGAACGCCTGGCCCAGTGCGAGGGCCACATCCTCCACAGTGTGGTGCGCATCGATGTGCAGGTCACCCTCGGCATGGACGGAAAGGTCGATGCCGCTGTGTTTGGCCAACGCAACGAGCATGTGGTCGAAGAACCCCACCCCGGTGACGACGTCGGCCCGCCCGGTTCCGTCGAGGTCGACCTCGACAACCAGTTTCGTCTCCGACGTCGCCCGTTCGACGCGTGCTGTGCGACCCATGCTGGTAATTGTCCCCTATTGCCGGCGACCGGCGGCATGTCCCGCCCGGACCGCCCGCAGGCCGGCCAACACAGCGTCGGTCTCAGCGGCTGTCCCGGCGGTGATCCGAAGATGACCGGGGATGCCGACATCTCGTACCAGGACGCCGTGATCGAGCAACGCCTGCCAGGCTTGGCCAGCGTCGGGGAAGCCACCGGCCAGGATGAAGTTGGCATCACTGGGTACGGCGGTCAGACCGAACTCCGGAAGTCCTGCGACGATCCGCTCCCGCTCGGCACAGACCTGCTGAACGGTGGCCAGCAGCTGTGGGCCGTAGGACAGTGCGACCCGGGCCACCACCTGGGTGAGCGTGGACAGGTGATAGGGCAACCGGACCAGTTGCACAGCGTCGATCACCGCCGGATCTCCGGCGAGATAGCCCAGCCGCAGACCGGCCATCCCGAACGCCTTGGACATCGTGCGGGTGACCACGAGTCTGTTCCGCCCTGGCAAGAGGCTGAGTGCGCTCGGCGTACCCGGTCGGGAGAACTCCGCGTAGGCCTCGTCGACGATCACCATCCCCGGCGTCTGGGCGTACACCGCCTCGATCACCGCCAGGCTCACGGCGGTGCCGGTCGGATTGTTCGGCGACGTCACGAATACGACGTCGGGCCGTTGCTCCCGTACCGCCGCCGCCGCACGGTCGGGGTCGATGCCGAAGTCGGGTTCGCGCGGACCGTCACGCCATGACGTACCGGTGCTGAGGCTGATCAGCGGATGCATCGAGTACGAAGGGGTGAAGCCCAGGGCGCTGCGTCCGGCGCCGCCGAAGGCTTGTAACAGTTGCTGCAGGATCTCATTGGACCCGTTGGCTGCCCATATGTGGGCAGCGCTCAGGTCGTGCCCGAGGTAGCCGGCAAGATCGCTGCGCAGTTCGACGACGTCGCGGTCCGGATACCGGTTGAGTCCGGCGGCGACAGCGCCGACTGCGGCGGCTATCGCCTCGGACAGCCCGGCTGGCAGCGGCCAGCTGTTCTCGTTGGTGTTCAGACGTACGGGGACGTCGAGTTGCGGTGCACCGTATGCTGATCGACCTTGTAGCTCCGGACGGAGCGGCAGGGCGGGACTCACCGCTCCCGCTCGCGAACCGCGGCGGCGTGCGCCGGTAGATCCTCGGCATGAGCCAGGGCGTCGATGTATCCAGCCGCGTCGGCCAGTGCCCTCCGGTCGTAGTCCACAACGTGGATCCCCCGCAGAAACGACTGCACTGACAGCCCGGATGAGTGCCGGGCGCAACCACCGGTCGGTAGAACATGGTTGGACCCGGCGCAGTAGTCCCCCAGTGACACCGGCGACCACGGGCCGACGAAGATCGCGCCGGCGTTGCGAACCCGCAGCGCGACGGCTCGCGGGTCACGGGTGTGGATCTCCAGGTGCTCGGCGGCGTAGGCATCGACTACCTGTAATCCCACGTCCAGGTCATCGACCAGCACGATCCCTGACTGAGCTCCGGTCAGTGCCGCGGTGATCCGTTGGACGTGCTTGGTGGCCGCGACGTACTCCGCCAGCGTCCCGACAACCTGGTCGGCCAGTTCGTCGCTGGTCGTGACCAGTACGGCACTGGCCAACGGGTCATGCTCGGCCTGGCTGATTAGATCCGCGGCCACGTGTCCGGCATCGGCACTGTCGTCAGCCAGGATCGCAACCTCGGTCGGCCCGGCCTCGGAGTCGATGCCGATCACCCCGCGAAGCAGCCGCTTGGCCGCCGTCGTGTAGATGTTCCCCGGGCCGGTGACCATGTCGACCGGCTCACACGTGCCTGCGCCATACGCGAGCGTCGCGATGGCCTGCGCCCCACCGACGGCGTACACCTCGCGAACGCCGAGCAGGGCGCAGGCGGCCAGCACACCTGGATCAGGCAGCCCGCCGTACTCCTTCTGCGGCGGGCTGGCCACTGCGATGGACTCGACGCCGGCGATCTGGGCTGGCACGACGTTCATCACGACGCTGGACAGCAGCGGCGCCAGTCCGCCCGGAACGTAGAGCCCGACCCGGCCAACCGCGATCCAGCGTTCAGTGACCGTGCCTCCGGGGACGATCTCGGTCGTGACGTCACGGCGCCGCTGATCAACGTGCACCCGGCCGACCCTTGCGATCATCTCGTCGAGCGCCGCGCGCAGCTCATCTGAACAGTCGGCCAGCGCCGCATCGAGAGCACGCGGCGCTACGGCGATAGACTCCAGGGCAACTCCGTCGAGCCGATGCGTGATCTCTCGTACGGCGTCCTCACCCCGGAGTCGGACGTCCTCGCAGATCGGTGCGACGACGGCCAGCGCAGCGTTGATGTCGATGTCGGCGCGCGGAAGCAGGCCGGCCAGTGCTCGGCGTGCGGGCATAGCAGCACCGCGCAGGTCCAGCCGGTTCAGCATTGGGCGAACTCCTTCCGACCTCGCGACGCCTGATCCCAGGGTAGTGAGCCTGGTGTCTCGGAGCCGGACTGGCGGCGCCGGTCTCGGCACTACGCTGGCTTCGTGGAGCGAGCGAGTGCGAGAATCCCGCTCTTTCCCTTGGGAAGCCCGCTTTTTCCTGGCATGGTGCTGCCGCTGCATGTCTTCGAGGAACGGTATCGACTGCTGGTCGAGGATCTGCTGGCCCTTCCTGACGGTGCCAGCCGCCGCTTCGGGGTGGTGGCTATTCGGCAGGGCTGGGAGGTCGGCAGCGGCGCCTTCGGGAATTCCGAACCCGCCCTCTACGACGTAGGTTGTACCGCGACCGTACGTGCGGTCAGTAGGCGCGGGAATGACCGATTCGACGTCGTGGCAGTCGGCACGGATCGCTTCAGAGTCTTGCAGATGCAGCGCGGTCTGGCGGCCTACCTGCAGGCAGACGTCGACTGGCTGCCGGGGCCGGACACCGATGCCGACACTGTGCCTGAGGCTGCCGCGTTCGCCGCTGTGGTCGGCCAGCTCTTCCTGCGCTACATCTCCCAAGTGGCAAGCCTGCATGGCACGAAGATCGAGCTCCCGGAACTTCCCGAAAGCCCTCGTGAGCTGTCCTACCTGGTGGCCGCGGGAGCGTTGCTCACAGCCGAGGATCGTCAGGCGCTGCTGGTCGAGGACCTGACGTCGGCACGATTGGCGGCACAGTCAGGTTTGCTGCGCCGTGAGCTGACGGTGCTGGCGAGCCTGCGCGCGGTCCCAGTTCCGTTGGTGCAGTTGGCTGTTCCGTCGAGTATGAATTGAAGTGTGCCGGCCCGGAGCGTCGCAGATCATCACTGGATGCGAAGCACACCTGGATCATGTAGCTCAGCGCGGACAGGAACGCTCCGATGACAAGAACCGGGATTGCCCCCAACTGCAATGCCGGGGTCACGATGGTCCCGATCTGAGCCGTTTGCGCCTCCGATGGTCCGGTTTCCAGGAGTTCCCCGGTCTGCCAGGCCACCATGGCCGCGACGACCATGCCCGTGGCCAAGCCGAGAACGATGCCAACGCCCCGGACTCGCAACAACCACCACACCAGGACCGCTGCCAGCACGCCGAGCAGTCCGGTGAGAATCAGAAGCCAGGTGTCAGCCCCGATCAGAGCCTCGGACTGAGGTTCGACAGCTCGAAAGCCACCTTCCACGACCTCGTACTCCCGCCGCGGTGCCAGGCTCAGCCAGAGCAGGCCGACCGGGATACCGGCCGCGGCCAGGACGAGCACCAGCCAAAGCACTGTGCGGACTTCGTCGCTGGCGATCCGTAGTCCTGCATACCAAGGGGGCATGGCTACCGGCGCGGCCTGGTGGTCGGGTGACCAAGCGGGCGGCGCAGCGGGGCCAAACACAGGGCAAACCCTACGTCGTTGGTGGATCTGCTCGCTGAAGGCGGGGGTCAGCCGGGGCTGGCCACCGGCTGTCTGCGCTGCCGCAGGACGTGCTCCACCAGTTCGATCAGCGTCTGCTTGACGGCTTCGCGTTTGCGAGCGTCGGTGAGCACGACCGGGACGTCGGGATCTATGGACAGCGCCTCACGTACGTCCTCGGCGCGGTGCCGGGCGACACCGTCAAAACAGTTCACGGCGACGACGTAGTTCAAGCCGCGGTCCTCGACGAAGTCCACCGCAGCGAAGCAGTCAGCCAGCCGCCGGGTGTCCACCAGGACAACCACTCCGATCGCGCCTCTCATCAAGTCGTCCCACATGAACCAGAAGCGATGCTGTCCCGGGGTTCCGAACAGGTAGAGGATCAGTTCCTCGCTCAGGGACACCCTGCCGAAGTCCATCGCAACGGTTGTCGTCCCTTTGTCCGGCGTGGAGCCGAGGTCGTCCATGCCGGCCGACGCCTCGGTCATCAGGGCCTCGGTCCGCAGCGGCGTAATTTCGGAGACGGCGCCGACGAAGGTCGTCTTTCCGACCCCGAAACCGCCGGCTACCACGATCTTCGCCGAGGATCGATTGGCCGGCCGCGGATCGGGGACTGTCGGCATAGCTGGCGCGGCGGGCGTCCGACCTTGCCGCGGCCAGACCGGCCCAGTCACAGAAGCCGCCGTCGGCTGGCCACGTGCGCCCTCATAGCTGGCGAAGTCCACTGAGCACCTTCTCCAGCAACTCGACCTCGGGCTGGCCGGTGGCATCTCCGGCCGTGGTGTGTACGGTCACCAATCCGACCCTGGCCATGTCTCCCAACAGGACCCGTGCCACGCCCAATGGCAGGGTCAACCTCGCGGCCACCTCTGCCACCGACTGAACCTGACGGCAGAGATCGGCAATCGGGCGATGCTCGGGGTTCATCCGTGCGTCGTCGCTGACGACACCGTCGACGGTCGTGACCAGCGCTTCGATCGGCAAGTCGTAGTCCGATCGCGTCCGGCCGCGCGTCCGCGCGTACGGGCGGACGATCGGGGTCGAGTCGTCGGAGGGCAGTTCCATCAAACACCGCTCACGGCCAACTCCTACCCTGCGATCTCACGCAGTTGTGAGCGCAGAGCCGGTGTGAGCAACTGCCCGGCCCGATCCACGAGCAACGCCATTTCGTACCCGACCAGGCCCAGGTCACAGTCGGGGGCAGCGAGTACTGCCAGGCACGAGCCGTCCGAGATAGACATCAACAGCATCGCGCCGCGCTCCATCTCCACCGCCGTCTGGACGACCTCGCCACCATCGAAGCAGCTGGAGGCGCCCTGGGTAAGACTGATCAAGCCAGAGGTGACCGCGGCCAACTGATCCGCGCGGTCCCGGGGAAGGGCCTGTGACGAGGTCAGCAACAGGCCGTCGGAGGACACGACGACGGCGTGGGCTACGCCAGAAACCCGTTCGGCGAAGTTGCTGACCAGCCATCCGAACTGTCCGGGGTGGGTGGCTGGCTCCTGGTACTCGGTCGTCATTGCCGCTCCTGAGCGGTCGGTACCTCGCCGTGCCGGCCCACTTCGTTCCGCCTCGGTTCGCCCATCGAGCGCTCGGCGTCTTCCATGGGCGAGGAGTGCCGACCGCGGCGGGTGCCACGTTGATAACTGCTCAGGTTGCCGCGAACACGTTCCGCGACGCGGAGCAGCGTGACGTTGTTCATCCGGCCGGCGGCGGATGGACTGGTCTCGGCGGCCGGCCTCGCCGTACCGCCAGGGACGAGGTGCGCACGTGGCCGACGCCGCGGAAGCCCCGCACGAGTGGTGCCGGCATCGACCGGCGTACGCAGCTGTTCTGCTGCCTGCCAGCCCTGGTCTGCCGAAGAGCCGAAGTCCGAAGCCGGACCTTCGAAGTCGACAAGACTATTCCGGTCGGATTCGCCGCTGTCCGCCGCGCCACTTACAGCGGCTGGCTTCTGACTGAACCATGCCGAGCGCATCTCCTGGAAGATCGGTGTTCCCTCCCCCTGTCCCTGGCTCAGCGAGTCCGCCGTTGGCAGGGTCGCGAAGAAATCCGTGGTATGAGCGTCGCCCGGCTCAGCAGGCTGACTGGAGGCGAACAAGTCCAGACCGGCTTGGCTGCGGCTGGAGACCGCATCCAGCGAGAAGTCCAATGCCTGGGTGATCGCCGCGTCGAACTGGGCGCCGTTGCCGGTTCCGTTCGATGCAGCAGCTATCCCGGCAGGAACCATCGCACCGTTACGGCCGTTATCGGCCGCCTGTCCCGGCCGGGCCGGCGCAACGGCACCGCTCGGCGCTGCATCGAACATTGCACCGACCCCCGAAACGGCCGTCGATCCGTTGGCGACGGCGGCTGGTTGGCTGACCTGTGCGGGGCGCTCGACCTCTGGCGAGATCAACCCGTTGGGCACCGAGACGGCGGCGGTCAGACCGCCTTCGGAGCCGGTCGCCTGCATGCGCACAGAGATGCCGTGCCGAGCTGCCAGCCGACCTACGACGAACAGGCCCATGTGTCGAGAGACCGAGACGTCGACCATCGGGGGCGTGGCAAGACGATCGTTGATCGCATTGCGTTGCGTTGCTGACATCCCTACACCTGTGTCGCGGATCTCGATGAGCATGCCGCCGTCGGGCTGTAGCGAGCTGGACAGAACTACCTGCGCGTCCTTGGGCGAGAAGTTCGTGGCGTTGTCGAGCAGCTCAGCAGTCAGGTGCACCAGGTCGTTGACGGCAACACCGAGGATCGCGGCGTTGGGAACACTCTCGATCGTGATCCGCTGATACTCCTCGATCTCGGAGATCGCCCCGCGCAGGACGTCGAGGATCGGGCGAGCCGCTCCGGTGCGCTGGCGGGTCTCCGAGCCGGCCAGCACCAAGAGGTTCTCGTTGTTACGGCGCATCCGAGTCGCCAGGTGGTCCAGCCGAAAGAGTTCGCCCAGGGCCTCAGGGTCGCGTTCACCACTTTCCAGAGCATCGATGATCCGCAGCTGACGTTCGACCATGCCCTGGCTGCGCCGGGAAAGGTTGACGAACATGTCGTTGACGGTGCTGCGCATCATGGCTTGTTCGGTAGCCAGTCGCACGGCCTCTCGATGCACCTCGTCGAAGGCCCTGGCCACCTGCCCGATGTCCTCGCTGGTGTCCAGCGCCATCGGCTCGGCACGTACGTCGTCCTTCCAGCCACCAGGCTGGCGCAACTGCTCGACCAGCGCCGGTAGCCGCCGGTGCGCCACGTCGAGTGCGCCGGTGCGCAGGGCCAGTAACGGTCGCAGTACCGAACGGGCGACCATCACGAGCAGGATCAATGTGAAGAGCAGCAG
>JACCQS010000010.1 GCA_013814015.1 Geodermatophilaceae bacterium
GCGGCCAGCTTCATGCCCTCGGTGATCGCCGTCGCGCCAGCGTCGAAGGCGCCCTTGAAGACTCCCGGAAAGGCAAGCACGTTGTTGATCTGATTGGGCAGGTCACTGCGCCCGGTGGCCACGACAGCGGCATACCGAGCGGCCATGATCGGATCGACCTCAGGCGTCGGGTTCGCGAGGGAGAAAACCAATGCGTTCGGCGCCATAGACGCGATCGCGCTCTCCGGGATCTGACCTCCGGACAGGCCAATCAGGACATCGGCTCCGGCCATCGCATCGACGAAGGTGCCGATGTGCCCCGCCTTGTTCGTCAGAACAGCGATCGCCGCCTTCGCCGGATTGAGATCAGTCCGTCCACTGTGGATGATGCCTTGGCGATCCGCGATCGCCAGATCCCCGATCCCGGCCTCCAGCATGATCCGGGCGCAGGCGATGCCCGACGCTCCGGCGCCCACCACGGTCACCCGCAGTTCACTGAGCTCCCGCCCGGTAACCCGTGCGGCATTACTTAGAGCCGCAAGAACAACGATCGCGGTCCCATGTTGGTCGTCGTGCATCACCGGGATGGACAGTCGCTCTTTGAGTCGGCGCTCGATTTCGAAACATCTTGGCGCGCTTATGTCCTCGAGGTTGATGCCTCCAAATGACGGTGCAATCCGTACGACGGTCTCGACGATCTCATCCACATCGGTCGTGGCCAGCACGATGGGCACGGCCGACAGGCCGGCGAGCTCGGAGAACAGGCACACCTTGCCTTCCATAACCGGCAAAGAGGCCACCGGACCGAGGTCGCCAAGCCCGAGCACAGCCGTGCCGTCGCTCACCACTGCGACCAGCCGCGGCACCCAGGTGTAGCGCCGCGCCAGCGACGGGTCAGCGGCGATAGCCAGGCACACCTTTGCCACCCCAGGCGTATAGGTCAGCGCGAGGTCGTCGATCGAACCGATCGATGTCCGGCTTGACACGGTCAGCTTGCCGCCCTCGTGGACGGCGAAGACTCGGCTGTCGGAATCGGCAGCTTCCGGGCTCGTCACCGGCGCAGGGTAGCTAAACGCCTTGGTGGCCACGGCCAGCAGCGGCACAGCACGACGGCCCGGACCGTCGCAGCTCCGTACGAGCGGCTGTCATCGCTGCCGTACGGGTTGTCGCCTTCGACCCAGTAACCCCCCAGGACCGGCCGCACGGCGCGCTTGACGGCCAGCAGTTCCGGGCGACCCGCCCAGGAGACCAGCACCACCGCCTCAGCTCGCACTCGGGAAGCCGGCCGGATGCGCGCGGCCAGCAGACGATCGCCGTGGCGCAGCGCCGGCACCATGGACGGCCCGCGGACGGTGACCAATGACAAGAGCGGCAGGTCAGCTGAGCCGCGTGGGTAGGCCGACGAGCGGTCGGGACGGATCGGGCACACCTCGATTCACCTCAGCACAGCGCCGGTTCGGTCCGGAGTAGGGTCGCAATCTCGACGTCCATCGTCTCCCGTTCTCGATACGGAGGTCTTCAATGCGCATGCATCGCATCCTTCCCCGCCTGCTCGGACACGTCACTGCCGAGGCCCACTGCGACTTGCCGTGCGGTGTGTACGACCCCGCGCAAGCCCGAATCGAAGCCGAATCCGTTCTCGGTATCTGCAACAAGTACGCCGACAACGACGACCCGGAGTTCCGAGCCCGCGCCATCCTGATCAAGGAACAGCGCAGCGAACTCGTGAAGCACCACCTCTGGGTTCTGTGGACCGACTATTTCAAGCCTCCGCACTTCGAGAAGTATCCCGAGCTGCACCAGCTGTTCAACGAGGCCACCAAGGCGGCCGGCGCGAGCGGTACCAAGGGCAGCATGGACCCGGCGGTCGCGCAGGGTCTGCTGGACCAGATCGAGAAGATCTCCACGATCTTCTGGGAGACCAAGCAGGCATAGTCGAGAGCCGACCGTCCGTTCATCGCCGGATTGCCGTGTCGGTCCGTGCTCGTCGTGGTGGCCCAGCGCCGTTATTCGGCGCTGCCGCTAGCCTCAGTGGAGCGATCCGGCTCTCCGCCTCCGTCCGCCAGCACGGCGGAAGGCGCCGACTCTGTGCGCGGTCGCGGAGCTGTTGAATCCCTGGCCACAGTCCGCCGACCAGGGCAAGGGTGAGCGAGTACACGGGCCGGTCGCGACAGCCCAACGCAAGCTCGCGATGGATCCGCATGGCCTGGGCCCGGTCACCCGGTACGCGCCAGAACGCCTGAGGCTCCGCCCGGGATGACATTGCAGGCCAGCAAGCTGTCTGCCGCTGTCGCGGCGACCGCCTCGTACCGCTGGCGGCCCAGTAGTTCCAACTGCTCGTTGACCCGGACCGCGCCCACACAGGCCCACTCGGCGCCTGGGTCATCGTGGATTGCTGCGAGCTGAGCGCGCAGTTTCATCGGCGCCCAGATGTCGTCGTCGTCGACGAAGGCGACCCACTCTCCGGTGGCAGCCGCTATACCGGCGTTGCGAGCAACCGAGACACCCTCGGCCTGCTCGTGCCGCAGCAGGGTCAACCGGTCCTGCGGCATTCGCTGCAGCATCTCCGGAGTCTCGTCCGTCGATCCTTCGTCAACGATGACGACATCGGCGTCGACGCCATTCTGGGCGAGCACGGGTGTGCCAATGTCTGGGCTGATCCAGGCTGCTCCAGACGACAGCGTCATCGCAATGCGTGGCTAACGACTACAGAGCGTCAGATGCGACCATCACCTGCGCGGAGGCTGCCGACGTTCCCGAAGGTCCCTGTCATCTGGCGGCCCGCTAGATTTGACTGGATGAGAATCGACCCAGCCGGACGCCCGTTCATCGTCGGTTTCGCCGTGCCTACCATCCTTTTCGCTTTGACCGGGCGTCGCTGGCTGGCACTGCCGCTGGGAGCCATTGCGGCCTTCATGACGGCGTTCTTCCGCGATCCCGACCGAAGCTGTGACCGCGTGCCGGTCCCGGCCAACGACGTCCTTGCACCGGCCGACGGCCTCGTCGTCGTCGCCGGGGAGCCAGAACCGGGGGTGGCCCCGCCGGGGAAGTGGCTGCAGGTGAGCATCTTTCTGTCACCGGTCGACGTCCACATGAACCGCTCCCCGTACCGGGGTTCGGTGACTCGCTGCGACTATCGCCCGGGCGCCTTCCTCGCCGCGTACCGGGACCGGTCCTCCCTCGACAACGAGCGCAGCGAGATAGAACTGGTCGACGGCGAGCGCCGCATCGTCTTTCGCCAAGTAGTCGGCGTGATGGCCCGCCGGATCGTCACCCGAACCCAGGTGGGCGCGCACCTGGACACCGGGCAGCGGTTGGGTCTGATGAAGTTCGGCTCGCGGATGGACGTGTTCGTGCCGCGAGACTGTACGGTCATTGCAGCACGAGGGGACCGTGTACGAGGCGGCGAGACCGTCATCGCACGTTGGAACGAGTCGGTCTCCACCTGATCCGGCCGCCGACCGAGCCGGACGTGCAGGAGGGGCAGGAGGTGTGCCGCGCATATGTCGCGCCACCCCGACCCGTCCGAATCCTCGGTGCGGCCGCCCGACTCCCGGCGACGGGCCCGATCGAGCCTGGTGGCCAGGCGGATGGGGCTGCGCTCCAACCTCGAGATCACCACCGACCCGCGCCGGCGCCTGCTCGGTCTACTGCCGAGCCTGTTCACCTTGCTCAACATGATGTCGGGCTTCTTGAGCGTGCTGATGGCAATCACCGAAAGACCCCAATTCGCCGCCGTGCTGATCGGGATCTCCGTCGTGCTGGACATCACCGATGGTGCCGTAGCGCGTCTGGTTCGCAGTGTCACACCGTTCGGTCTGCAGTTCGACTCGCTGGCCGACCTCGTCTCCTTCGGGGTGGCCCCGGCAATCCTGGCTTTCACGGTCCTGTCCGGAACGGATCTGAGCGTGGCCCCGCTCGGCTTGCTGGCCAGCTTCCTGTGGCTGGCCTGCGCCGCGATCCGACTCGCCCGCTTCAACGTGACTATCGACCCCACTGCTGACAAGCGCTTCTTCAACGGCCTACCGAGCCCGGGTGCGGCCGGGGTTCTCATCGCCTCGGTGTTCGCCTTCCCCGCACCGGAGACCGACAGCCAGCGTTTCATCGCCGTCTTGATCGTGGCGATTCCGGCCCTGCTGATGATCTCCTCCATCAGATACCGCTCCTTCCGGTCGTTGATCAGCCCGAAGAGCCGCCGGCCGTACGGCTTGATCGTGTTCACCGCGGCGCTGGCGGTCGGCTTCGTGCTCGATCCGGCCATCACGGGTTGCGTGGTGGCCTACAGCTATCTCGCGATCCCGGTGCTCTTGCCGGCTCGCCTGGCCATACCTACCGGGTGAACGAGGCGGTGGTCTCCGTACGGCGGATCCAACCTGCAGACGTACCCAGGGTCTGCCAACTGGTACGAGATCTTGCCGCCTACGAACGTGCGCCCGCAGCGGCAATGATGACCGAGGAGCAGCTGCACGACGCACTCTTCGGCGAGCGGGTCAGCCTGTACGGCCACGTTGCCGAGGTCGACGCCATCGTCGTCGGCTTCGCGGTCTGGTTCCGTAACTTCTCGACGTGGCGGGGACGGCACGGGATCTACCTGGAGGATCTCTTTGTCACCCCGGAGCATCGAGCAGCGGGGGTCGGGAAGGCGCTGTTGGCCGCCCTGGCCAGGGAGTGCGTGGCGCAGGGATATCCGCGGCTGGAGTGGTGGGTGCTGAACTGGAACGCACCCTCGATCGCCTTCTACCGCTCGCTGGGCGCTCTCGCGATGGACGAGTGGACGGTTTTCCGGCTCACCGACGAGGCCTTGGCCGACCTTGCCGCACATGGCGCGTCCGGCTGATTCAGCGCTGCAGATCCCGAAAGAAGGCCAGCTTGGACTCCGGTGTGAACAGCAGATAGAGAACTGTCGCCGCGGCAGCCAGGATCGGGATTCCCACGAGCGGCTGCTGCGACGGGAAAGTAAGCGAGTACCCAACAGGTGCAGCCAGTATCTGGATCACCAGGACCGGCGCCCGGCTCCAACCGGCCACCTGGGACAGCTTGCGAGCCAGAAACAGGATCAACGCACCAGCCGCAATGGCGATCACGACCTCGGCCCAGGCGCGGCTCAGGCTGTCGGGGCTGCCTGTCAGGATCCCTCCGATGAGCAGGATCGGTCCGAGCGCGGCCACCGCGACGCCCTCCAATGCCACGATCGCAGCCGCGCGGAGCAGCGAGACAGGAGCACGTGTTCCCGGCACTTCGCCACCGTCGGACTCAGCCACGGGGCGACCGTACGCGGTGGCCGGGCGGCTCGTCGGGTCGCGTATTCTGACCCTTCGTGCGCGCGATTCTGGTGGTCAACCCCGTGGCCACCGACACGACGGTCAAGACCCGGGACGTGTTGGCGCGGGCGCTGGCCAGTGAACTGAAGGTCGACGTGGTCGAGACCACGCACCGTGGGCACGGCCATGATCTGGCCGAACAGGCCCGCCGTGACGGAATCGATGTCGTCGTAGCCCTTGGCGGTGACGGCACTATCAACGAAGTCGTCAACGGCTTGCTCTCGGCCGGTCCGGGCCCCGATGTCCCGATGTTGGCCGCGGTTCCCGGCGGATCGACCAACGTTTTCACCCGGGCGCTGGGCATGTCCCGCAATCCGATCGAGGCCACCGCCGAAATTCTCGACCTGCTCCGGGGCGAACAGTCCCGGACGGTTTCCTTGGGCATGGCCGACGAGCGGTGGTTCACCTTCACCAGCGGCTTGGGTTTCGATGCCGACGTGATCGCGCGGGTCGAGCGTCGCCGGGCTGCCGGACGTCGCGCCTCCCCAGCTCTCTACATCGGCGCTGCGATCCGAGAGTTCATGACCGGACCAGGCCGACGCCACCCGCACCTGACCGTCGAGATTCCCGGTCACACTCCCGTGCCAGGGGTGTTCCTGTGTCTGGTCAGCAATGTCAACCCGTGGACCTACCTGAGGTCCTGGCCGGTCGCTCCCAACCCGCAGGCCAGTTTCGAGACCGGTCTGGACGTCTTCGCCCTGGGCAAGGTCGGCGTCGCCCGGATGCTGGGCCACGTACGGCAGAGCATGCGGCGCGGGGCTGGACCCCGTGGGCGCCGCGTGCTGACCGGCCACGACATACCGTGGATCCGGCTCTGTGCGCAGGCTCCGCTGGACTGGCAGGTCGACGGCGACTGGGCGGGACAGCGCCAGGAGCTGACGCTGCGCAGCGTCCCAGAGGCGCTACGAGTGGTGGCGCCGCCGGCGCGGGCCGGTACCGAGAACAAGGCCTGAATCGCCGCACCCACTGGGCTGCGAAGTCGGTGAGGTTGCTCACCGGGTTGGTATCGCTTCCCCCGAAGGCCTTGACATCGAGCCCACTCGTGAAAGCATTCACAAAGAGCAAGCGCGTTTGCGGGCTGATCGGATGGTTATCGGTGTACATATGCCAAGCCATGCCGGATCGTTCCACAGCGCGACAAGTTGACCGTAGCAATGTCCGATGTTCGTTCAGCCGAGAGTGAGTGTTTCCGATGGATTGGCGCCACCGCGCCCTGTGCCGCGACGAGGATCCCGAGCTGTTCTTCCCGATCGGGACGACCGGCCCGGCGCTGCTTCAGGTCGAGCAGGCCAAGGCAGTATGCCGTCGTTGCCCCGCGGCCCAGGAATGCCTGGATTGGGCTCTGGCCACCGGACAGGATTCCGGCGTCTGGGGCGGCCTGTCGGAGGATGAGCGGCGTGCGCTCAAGCGCCGCAGTGCCCGCACCCGCGCGCATACCGCCTAACGGGTACGCGCCTCACCAACCCCAGTTCATCGCGGGAGCGGCACCGTCAGGACGGCCTCGGTGCCGGACGTACCAGGGTCTGCTCGTCGCCGCACCATCCGGATGGAACCCCGCATCTCCGACTCCACCAGTAGTCGCACGATCTGCAGGCCCAGCGAGTCACTGGCCTCCAGCGAGAACCCTTGCGGAAGCCCTCTGCCGTCATCGCTGATTCCAACTGTCAGCACGCCGACGGTCCGCGCGGAAGTGATCACGACGGTGCCGCTCTCCTCGTCGTGATAGCCATGCTCGACAGCGTTCTGCAGCAGTTCAGTCAGGACCATCACCAGCGGCGTCGCCAGTTCTGCCGACAGCTCGCCCAACTGCCCCTTACGTTCGATGCGTACGCCCGGTCGGGCCGCGCTGATCTCGCTGATCATCGGGATCAGCGAGTCCAGGATGCCATCGAGGTCGGCTGACCCGTCCCGGGAGGCGGCAAGTGTCTCGTGGACCAAAGCGATCGACGAGACCCGCCGTACGGACTCTGCCAGCGCCGCACGTGCGGCAGGGTGATGCATCCGCCGGCCCTGGAGGCGCAGCAGCGCCGCCACCGTCTGCAGATTGTTCTTGACGCGGTGGTGGATCTCGCGGATGGAGGCGTCCTTGGACTGCAGCGCCAGGTCGCGGTGCCGGAGATCGGTCATGTCCCGCAGCAGCACGACGCAGCCGTGCGAGGTGGCCCGTCGGCTCAACGGAATCACCCGATAGGCGACGGTCACCGAACCTGCCGAGAGTTCGCCGATCTGTGGATCAGCTGCGGTGAGCGCTCTACGCAGTCCACTGATCGGCTCGGATTCGGTCCCGCCGACGCCACTGTCGTGCCCGGCGGCGAGAAGGGAGCGGCCAACCTCGATCAGCTCACGACCGACCAAGTCCGCGGTCAGGCCCATCCGCCGGAATGCTGACAGGCCGTTCGGGCTGGCGTAGCGCACCACCCACGCCGTGTCGAGTCGGACGAATCCGTCCCCGACCCGCGGTCCCAGGGGGTCGGAGTTGCCCCCCTCTGGAGTGGGAAAGCTGCCTTCGGTCACCATGTAGAAAAGCTCGGCGGCGGCGTCGAGATAGGCGAGATCCATCTCCGAGGGCGAGCGCGGGGACTGCAGGTTGGTGTCTCGGCCCAGAACGGCGATCACCTGACCGGCGTGTCGTATCGCGATGCCCTCCGGACGCACCGGAATCCCAGTGTCCCACTCCGGATCTCGGTCGCGGACCATGCCACCGGCGGCCAGTGCCCGGTCCAGCCAGCTCAGCTCGCCGGCGGCGACCCGGCGGCCGACTTCATGGATGGGATGCGAGGTCGGAGCCGTGGTGGGTCGGACGTGTCCCACGCAGAGCAATTCCCCCTCGCGGGTCCTGACCCACAACAGCAAGTCGGCAAAGGCCAGGTCGGCAAGGATCTGCCAGTCCCCCACCAACTGCTGAAGGTGCATCGCCGCTTCGGCCCCGAGGTCGGTCTGCTCGCTGAGCAGATCGGAGAGCGCGGACATGACCGGGCCAGCCTAGGCGCGCTAGCGGCTTCGTGCGGGCGTAGGTTCTCCGGTCGTGATGCCTGCGACGATCCGCCCGGTACGAACCGAGGAACTGGCGGCAGTCGGCGCCCTCACCGTCGGCGTCTATCGGGCGCAAGGCCTGGCTCCCGAGGAGTACTCAGCCAGCCTCGCCGATGCCGAGAAGCGGGCGCAGCACACCGATGTGCTGGTGGCTGTGGATGCAGCGGATCAGCTGATCGGCGCGGTGGCTCTGGTGCTGAACGGCGGTCCGTACGCCGAACTCGCGGTCGCCGATGACGACGCCGAGTTCCGGATGCTGGCGGTATCGCCGGATGCCCGCGGCAGGGGCGTCGGAACGGCGCTTATCCAAGCCTGCCTGGGACGGGCTCGAGCGGCCGGCAAGCGGCGAATGGTGATCTCGACCGGGGACCGGATGTCTGCAGCGCATCGGCGGTACGAGGCGCTCGGGTTTCGGCGGGCGCCACATCTCGACTGGTCCCCGCTGCCCGGCGAAAAGCTGCTGGCCTACGTGCTGGACCTGGCGCCGTCGGCAGGGTGAGCGCCGTCGAGAACGGCGATCAGGTCGCCGTCCTGGATGACTTCGCCCTCGTGGACAGCGATCTCGGTGATCACCCCACCGATCTCGCACACCACAGGTATTTCCATCTTCATGGACTCCAGGATCACCACGGTGTCACCGGGCCCGAGCCGGTCGCCGACGGCGACCACGATCTTCAAGACATTGGACACCATCTCGGCCTGGATCTGTTCCACCACCCTGCTCATGACTCCTCCGCGGCGAAGAATGCGTCGTCGACGTCATCCAAGCATGGTCATGCAGAACCGTCGCGCAACCGCGCACTGATGCTCTCGGCCCGACCGCGAAGCTGGTCGAGATCGTTGGGGATCCCCGCGACACTGACGGTGGAGGTGGCCCGCAGGAAATCCCGCACCGCCCCGGAGAGATCGTCGCCCGGCACCCCGAGGACTGCCAGGACCGGGTCGTACCAGGGCCATAGCCGATCCCCCACGGCATAGCCGGGCTCCCACTGGACGCCGGCACCGGTGGGTGCGATGAACTCCGTGATCGAGGCCCGCTGACCATGGCCGGGGACGGCGGTGGCTCGGATCGCGCCGCCCACCGCGGCCGGCGCACCGGGCGACCCGGCCGGCGGTGAGCCGTTCTCGGCGAACGCGATCGCCGCTTGGATGAGGTCGCGACCGGCCCGGACCTCGACGAGCCCGAGTTCGTCGCAGATACCGCCTCGGACTTCCAGGGCCGAGCCGTCCGGACCGAAAGCCACCGCCAGCAGTCCACGCCAGCCCAGATCCACAACGAGGTCGGACAGGGTGGCCAAGAGGGTCGCCGACGGCGGTAAGCCTTCGACGGCCAGGCCGGCCGGCTCCTCGGCACTGGTCCAGCACAGGCGTGCACCGGCCGCGCGAGTCCGCCGTACGACCAAGCCGTCGATCCGGTATCCGTCGGCCAGTCCGATCACCCAGCCGGGCGATTCGCCGTCCGCGGACAGCCCAGGTCCTCCTTTGAGCTCCTGCGCAGCGGCCAACGCGCCAGGGTCGGCGCCGATCCAGAGCAAGCCGGCATCAGTGGTGGTCTGTGCCAGCTCGATCGATCCGGCGAGCACCGCGTGCACAGGTAGCACGGCCCGGGCGCCGCTGACCTGCGCAGCCTCGAGAAGTGCCGCGGTGTCGAGATAAGAAGATTCCGGCGCTGCTGCACCGATCAGTACGGACTCATCGGCCAGCCGTACGTGCAAAGCGTTGACGTCGGCCTCGGAATGCACGGCGACGACCTTGGCGCCGGCCGCCTGACTGGACCTGATCGCCCGGGCGGCCATCGGACCGCGCCCGGCCACCAGAATCACCTCAGGCACGCCGGATCACCGACTGTCGGCTTCGGCTTCCACCACGACGACGGTTCTCAGGTGCAGGAGAACGCGCTGTTTGAGTCCATCGGGAGCCCGGTCACCGCCACACTTGCGGGCCACCAGTTCCTTCACCTGCGCCTCGATGCCGAACTGGGCAAGGCAGGGGCCGCACTCCTCGAGGTGCTCGGCGATCAGATGACGGCGCGGCTCGTCACACTCGGAGTCCAGGAACAGGAAGACCTCGGCAAGGACCTCCGAGCACGGCACGTCATGGTGATTTCCGCAGCTCATGACTGCTCACCTCCGCTGCCGGTGCGGACCAATCCTCGATCGACGGCGTAGGAGGCAAGCATCTTCTGCAGGCCTCGACGGCCACGGTGCAGGCGGGACATGACGGTGCCGATCGGCGTACCCATGATCTCGGCGATCTCCTTGTAGGAGAAGCCCTCGACGTCAGCCAGATAGACCGCGAGGCGGAAATCCTCCGGCAGCGCCTGGAGCGCCTCTTTCACATCGCTGTCCGGGAGCCTGTCCAGCGCTTCCATCTCGGCTGATCGCAGCCCGGTGGAGGTGTGTTGCTCGGCCGCATAGAGCTGCCAGTCCTCGACCTGCTCGACCGAGTTCTGTTGCGGCTGGCGTTGCTTCTTGCGGTAGGTGTTGATGTAGGCGTTGGTCAGGATCCGGTAGAGCCAAGCCTTGAGGTTCGTCCCCTCCGAGAACTGGTGAAAGGCGCCATATGCCTTGGCGAAGGTCTCCTGGACGAGGTCTTCGGCGTCTGCCGGATTACGCGTCATCCGGAGGGCGGCAGGGTAGAGCTGGTCGAGGAAGGGCAGGGCATCGCGCTCGAACCGAGCGTCGCGTTCTGCACGGGTTTCCTCAGCCACCAACGATCCTTTCCTGGATGCGCCCGCGGGCAGGTAACCCCGGCTCGACGAGGATACGCGGCCAGCTGGGCCGCTCCCGGGAGGTCGGCGCGAGCCGGTGCCCTGCGGGGAACTGCGGACAGGCTGGCTTCGGAAGGTTCTGAGACCGTTCACAGTGGGACTAACACCCCCACCGCGGCGCAGATTCCGCAGACTTCCACCGAGCCATCATCCGGTCTGCTTCGCCCGGCAGCTCCCCTAGGAGCCGTCGTGGCTGATCTGCGACTCGAGGATCGTCACAGCCACCTGGGCGAGGAGCCGGTCGTCGGGGTGGTCGAGGTCCAGGCCGGTGATCGTCTCGATGCGCCGCGCGCGATAGGCGATTGTGTTGGCGTGGACCCGTAGGGCGCGGGCGGTCTGCTTGGGGCTGCTCTGATTACGGAGGTAGACCGAGAGAGTCGTGACGAGTTCTCCGCCGTGCGCAGCGTCGTAGCTGATCAGCGGTCCGAGGATCTCGTCGGCGAAGCCCCACAGCTGCCTGATGTCCCCGATTCGCAGCAGCAGCCGGTAGATGCCCAACTTGTGGTAGTCGATCAGCTGCCCGCCGCGGCCCAGACGTAGGCCGAGATCGACTGCCTGCTCTGCCTGACTCAAGCCCACCGGGGCGAGTTCTGGCCGCTGCAGGCGCTCACTCAAGCCCCCGGTCACATGTGGGTCCAAGCCGAGGTCAGTCCAGATCCGGGGCCAGGCCTGGACCGAGTCCGACAGATCTGCCTCGGCCGCGCCTTCGGGCTCGCGAACCTGCTCGGGGACGATGGCGATCACGCCGAAGTCTCGTACTGTCACCATGGCCTCGGGAAGGCGTCTGGTCAGAGTCGTGAGGATGCTGTCCACGCCGTTGTCCGCGGCTTCGAGAAGCCCTTCGCCGGGACGCCGCAGCACACATACCCGAAAGCCGGCGGAGTCGGCCAGCCCAAGAGAGCGCGCCTTTTCTCGGGCGTCCTCGGCGTCCAGGAAGTGCCCGGAGACCAGCGCGTCCACGACGGTCCGCAGATAGCGCAGTCCGAGTTCGGTGCTGGTCCGCTCGTGGGCCAGGGTCAGCGCGAAAAGCGTCGCGGCGTAGGTGGCGGTAAGCAGATCCACATCGTCGGGGTGGGCATCCTCGCCCTCCTCCAGCACGAGCAGATAGCCGAGGGTGTCCTCGCCGATGACGATCGGGGTCACGAGGCAGCCCTGTGCCAACGACGACCCGGGCACGGACGGGACGCGCAGCGGCCGACGCTGCGCCTGCAGCGCGTGCAGCAATCGGTCGACGCTCGGATCGGATCGGTCCCAGCTCAAGTCCGGCAATGTCTCATCTCCGCCGGCATCGGTCCGCACCCGAAATGCCGGGTCCATCAGGACAATCCGCTTTCCGACGAGGTCGGCAAAAACGTGAGTCAGGTCGGCCGGGTCCACTCCCTTGAGTGCTGTGTCGGCGAGTTGGTCGCAGACCGCGATGGTGCGCCGGTAGACCGAGTTCTGCCGCGACAGTCCAGTGAGGACTTCGGCCAACTCGGGCGCCGGTGCCAGATCACCGTCCGGCGTAGGACCAGGCCGGCGTGGCACCGATCGCGGCTGGTTGCCCGGCGGCGAGAGCGCCCGTGCTCGGGTCACGCTCGGTCCCCGAGCCCGCGAAGGCGCTGCAGGAGTTCGACGGCTGGCCGCTGCGAGCCCCGGGGTACGTGCACCAGGACTCCGGAGATCAGCCCGCGGAGTTTCTCGAGGAGTTCGACCGATGCCTCGACTGCGTCGACCGGACGTCCCCCGGCTCGCGGCGGCCCGCCGACTCCAGTCGCCGGTGCGGACATCTCGGGCACCTCGTTGCGCAGGCGTTCCAGTGCCCGAAAGCTCTCGAACGGGGCGATGGATGCGATCACCGGAATGTCGATGCCGCGGCCCGGCAGTACGGCCAGGAGCAGACTCGCTTCGTCCGCGTCGTGGATGGCGTCGGTTACCAGGAAGTGGGCGCCCGCGTCAGCCTTGGCCTCTGCACGGTCGGCCTCGCGGTTGACATCTGCCGCCGCGGTACTGATCGACGCACCGATGACGAAGCGGGTCCGCTCCCGGGTCGCGACACCACGCCAGTCCTGGCCCTCGTTGAGACCTCGCAGGGCGGCGATCAGCCGGACCGAGTCCACATCCCACGGTTGAGCCGCGTCGGGATAGTCGCCGGCGACTCTGGGAGATCCGGTCCGGCAGACCACCATCCGTAACCCGAGCGCGTGTGCGCCGAGCAGATCGGCCTGCAGCGCCGGCAACGTCCGGTCGGCCGTTTCGGCTGGTAGGAGTACCTCGGCCTCGACTCGTTCATGCAGCACGACTGCTGCGGCGACCGGCCCGACCCGAGTGGCCGGCGGCGCCGGCTCGGTGATCGCGAGTACGCCCGCTCCGGCCGCCTTCAGCTCGCGGGCCTGATCGACGAATCCACGCACGTCCGGTCCCTGCGGTGCGGCGAGTCCGGCGATGATCACGAAACCTGCGTCCCGGGGCCAAGCGGGCGGGTCCGGTACGTGCTCCGGCGCTGAGGGCACCACCGGTACCCGCTCCCGGAGCGTCGGCGTCGCGCGCCGAGATCGGGGGGACGGTAGGAGGCCGGCTACCGCCTTCGCGACCGCACGGGTATGTGCCGGCGTTGTGCCACAGCAGCCACCGACGATCGTTGCCCCGTTGCCGACGAACTCAGCTGCTGCCGCTGCGAAGTAGGCCGTGTTGTGTACATAGCGCACCTGCCGACCCAGCCGTTGCGGCGTACCGGCGTTGGGCTGCACGACAATCGGGAGTTCTGCGGATGCGGCGAGTTCGGCGATCACGTCTTGCAGGGCAGCTGGCCCGACCGTGCAATTGGCGCCAATGGCGGCGAGGTCCAGGCGGTCCAGGGCGGCGACAACTGCCGCCGGGTCCTCTCCGCGCAGGGTTCGCCCGTCGTCGCCGAAGGTCATCTGGGCGACGATGGGGAGATCGGACTCCTGCAGGGCCACTTCGACTGCCTGGACGAGGGAGTCGAGGTCGCCGAAGGTTTCCAGCATCAGCAGGTCGACCCAGTCGATGAGTCCGGCCATCTGCTCCCGAAGGACTTCGGCACGCATCTGCCGCGGAATGCGGCTGACTGCGGTTGCGCTGTTGGCCGGACCCACCGAACCGGCGACAAGGACGGGCCGGTCGGTGTCCCGGGCCGCATCTCGGGCCAGCCGGGCACCGGCGATGTTGAGCTCGACGACACTGTCCTCCAGACCGACCCGGGACAGCCGCAGCCGGTTGGCGTCGAAGGTATTCGTCTGGATGATGTCGGCGCCGGCTGAGACGTAGGCGGCGTGCAGATCGCGGACCAGCCGTGGCTTGGTGACGTTCAGCTCGCACAACGACCGATCCAGCGGGACGCCGGTGGAGTGCAGCATCGTCCCCATCGCACCGTCGCAGACCACGATCTGCTCGGCGAAGCGGCGACGCAGCCGAGAGCGCGAGTCCTCCGAGAGCATCTCCCACCCCCAGAACAGCTGAATTGCGTCGAGACGCGAGCTTAAGACGCGCCTGAGCCGTTGCCCCGTCGTTACCACGAGGCTACGCTCCGATTTCCGCTATGAGACAGACCGGTCTATATAAGGAGCGCGTCACAGATGACCGATTACGACCCGAGAACTGCCACCGGAATTCCGACCGAGCCGGTCGGCTCCCTGCCGCGCCCGGCCAAGCTGCAAGAGGCCTACGCGGGCTACGACGCCGGAACGACCAGCAAGGAAGAACTCGAAAGTCTCCAGGAAGAAGCGGTCAAGGACTCGATCGAGCGCGGCGAGGCGACCGGTCAGCCGATCATCTCCGACGGAGAGCAACGCTGGTCGAGCTTCGCGACGTACCCGATCACCACGACCCTGGCCGGCACGGGCCTGGCCCCCAACCTCGCGGGGGACGGTCAGTTCTTCGCGATCTTCGCCGACGGGCACGGCCGCCAGCTCCCCCGACTGACCGGCGGTCCGTTCAGGTACCAGGAGTACGCCGCGGACTCGCTGAAGAAGTCGATCGTCCATGCCAGCAAGCCGATGAAGCAGGCTGTCATCGCGCCGTCGATGCTGGCGCTGCTCTACCCGCTCAAGGACGAACTGCCAGACTACTCCCGCGAGCAATTCGAGGAGGACGTCTGCAACGAGACCGAGAAGGACATCCGGGCGGCCTTCGATGCCGGCGCGGCGCGCGTCTCGATCGACTTCACCGAGGGCCGGCTGGCCACCCGCAAGGATCCCCGCAACCCATGGACCGGGGCCGACCTGCTGCCGCACTTCATCGAGCTCAACAACCGGGTCATCGACCGTTTCTCGCCCGAGGAGCGGGCCAAGATCGGGGTGCACACCTGCCCCGGCGGCGACCGGGACTCGGTGCACAGTGCTGACGTCGACTACAACGACCTGCTGCCGAGCATGTTCTCGCTGAACGCGGGCTACTTCCTGATCCAGATGGCCAGCGAGCGCGACCGCGAGCGCGTGCACAAGCTGATCGGCGAGCACAGCCGCGACGACGCCAACGGGATCCCGCAGATGTGCTACTTGGGCGTCTGTGTGACCCAGAGCCCACGACCGGAGTCGGCCCAGGAGATCTGCGACCACCTGGTGAAAGCGGCCAACCACATCCCCAAGGAGCGTCTGGGCTCGACCGACGACTGCGGGTACTCACCGTTCTCGATCGACGAGAAGCCCAACCACGGGTCGCCGGACTATGCCCGCGACATCGCGTTCCAGAAGATCGAGAACCGGGTCAAGGGCACCCAGATGGCCGCCGAGCAATTGGGCGTGTCCTAGCCATCAGGCTGAGGTAGGGCCTACGACACCGCGGTATCGAGCTTGATGCCGCGGTGTCGTAATACCAGGGTTCCCATCTCCTTGGCCCGCATCGCGGCTTGGCTGTCACCCTCCAGGGCGGAGATGATGGAGCCCTTCATCAGGATGTGCCACTGACGCGCAAACGAGTCGGTGTCGGCGATTCCGGCATCCTCGGCCAGTTCGCGCAAGAAACCGCGGATGTTCTCCAGGTTCGCGACGGTGGCCACCCGGACGGGATTGGTCACGTCCGTGTATTCGAGCAGGACCTGGATGAACGTGCAGCCCTCGAACTCCGGGGTCTGGAACCAGTCGGAAAAGACGTCGAAGATCGCCAGCAGCCGCGCGGCCGGCACGGACTCGCGCCGGACCACCTCGGCCGCCAGCCATTCCCGGGTCCAGAGTTGTTCGCGCCGCTCGAGGAAGGCCAGCACAAGGTCCTCCTTGGAGGGGAAGTGCCGATACAGCGTCATCTTGGCCACGGCCGCCCTGGCCACGACCGCGTCCACCCCCACCGTGCGGGTTCCGCCACGGCTGAACAGTTCGTAGGCCGCACGCATCGTGCGCTCGCGCCCGCCATCGGCGGCCAGCAGCGGCTGGTTCGTACTCTGACGTTGCTTCGTTGTCATGCCGTCACCAACTGTTTCGACCCCAAGGGCATCGATGTTCATCGTGGCTAGGGCTCACCTCGACCACACGAGTGTCGCAGACATCCCTTCCATGACCGGTCAGCGTGTGCCAAACCCATTCAGGTGACCCCGATGCACGGCTGAGGCAGGCGAGCTAGGACAACCCGGCTGCGTTGCGCAGAACGTCGGCGTGGTCGGTGTTCTCCCAGCTGAAGTCGGCGTCATCGCGGCCGAAGTGGCCGTAGGCCGATGTGGCGCCGTAGATCGGCCGGTGCAGCTTGAGGTAGTCGCGGAAGGCGGCCGGCCGTAGGTCGAAGTGCTCATCGACGAGTCCGCGGATCACGGACTTGGCCACCTTCTCGGTTCCGAAGGTCTCCACCAGCAGCGACAGCGGACGAGCCACCCCGATCGCGTAGGCGACCTGCACCTCCGCGCGGTCGGCGAGGCCGGCAGCGACGATGTTCTTGGCGACGTACCGGGCGGCGTAGGCAGCCGAACGGTCCACCTTGGAGGGATCCTTGCCCGAGAAGGCACCTCCCCCGTGCCGGGCGAAGCCGCCGTAGGTGTCGACGATGATCTTGCGGCCGGTCAGGCCGGCGTCCCCGACCGGGCCACCGATGACGAACCGACCGGTCGGATTGACGTAGAAATTCGCCCGCAGGGACTCGGCGTCGTACAGCTCGGCAGGGATGACCTTGACGACGACCTCGTCCCAGAGTTCGTCGACCAGGTTGGCCTCGGCGTCCTCATCGTGCTGGGTCGAGATCAGCACCTTCTCCACCGACACCGGTACCCCGTCGACGTACCGGACGGTGACCTGGGTCTTGCCGTCCGGGCGCAGGTGCGGCAGGACGCCGCTCTTGCGCACGTGGGCCAGCTGACGGGCCAGCCGGTGGGCCAGCGCGATCGGC
>JACCQS010000027.1 GCA_013814015.1 Geodermatophilaceae bacterium
AACCTGCCCCGGTCCCACCTGGGCACGTCACCGGCCACTCGCCAGGGTGCATCAGGGGCGGGCGCGCAAGCGGATGGCGCAACGGGCGCAGGCTGACGTCGCTGTCTGGCCGCGCGGGTTGACAGGGCAGCTGGCTTCAGCCGGATGGGTCGGTGTCTGATTCGCTAGCCGGGTCTGCCACGTTGGTCGCATGATCGATGACTTCGCCAAGGAATACCTTCACGAGGACTTGCGGTGTGGACGGAGTCGTGGCGGAAGCCGCGGACGACGTCGAGTATGTCCTTGGCTCTCACGGCGTCCGCGTCGTTGGACGAGAGGCCTGGAGGTCCGTTGTGGTGTCGGTGGCGACCGCGATTCCGGGTCGTCGCATGCACGTGTCCCGAAGAATTGTCGCTGACGAGGCCGCCGCCGTTGAGTGGGCATCGAAGGGGTGGGTCAGCTCTGGCCAGGTCACCGGCTATCCGGCTGCCGGCGAGTTGGTGCGGCGAGAAGGCTGCTCAGTGATCGGCTTTCGCCACGGGCTCATCGTCTACTTCCGCGACTATGTCGAGTGACTCGCGCAATGGCTGCGCGCGTGTTAACTAGTGGTCGGACGTCCCTTTGTAACTGCCGAGCCCGGCGTCTCCTGCGTCGAAGTCGGGGTATGGGTCAACCGTTCGATCACGCGCCGCATGCCCTCGGCAACGTCGTCGCCGACCCTGTTCAGAACGATTTTCACCCAGCGGCTCGGCCAATCGAGAGGCGCCGGAGAACACGAATTCAGCGCGGTAGGTGACCAGGGTGCCCCCGCCTTCCTCAGCATCGAAGATCATCGTGTCCGTCGCCTTGACGTTCTTCCCCTGACCGATCACCTTGACCTGCTCCTCAGGGCGGTAGTCGACCAGTTTGTAGTGCAGTTCAGAGGAGCGACCGGCGACCTTCTGGACATTGCGATAGTGCGCCCCAGTCCGCAGTGGCCCGTTGTCCAGGCGTACGCATTCCTCGGTGTGCGGGTCCCAGTCGGCCGTGTTCGTGAAGTCGCTGAGGTAGGCCGCCACCTTGCTCAGCGGTGCTGCCGTAGCTACCTGCCGCTCGACGGTGATCAAGCCGAGTGCTCCTTCTGTCGCTCGGCGTGTACCGGCGCCTCGCTGTCCGGGGTGGAATCCGCTTTGACGGCGCCGCGCTCGCCCAACGGCTGCTCAGGCCCCTTGGTGCTGTCGCGAATGGTCTGTTGCTCGGACTCGGCGTTGATCTCGGCTCCCAGCAGCACCGCGTACGCGCTGATCCAGAGCCACAGCATCAGGATGACGACACCGGCCAGGGCGCCGTACGTCTTGCCGTACGAGGAGAAGTTGTCCACGTAGATCGAGAAGCCGACCGAGGCCAGGATCCACATCACGGTGGCAACTGCGGCACCGACCGACACCCAGCGCATCTTGGGCGCGTCCCGGTCGGGAGAGGTGCGATACAGCACCGCCAACGCAGCCATGATCAGCACCAGGAGCAGAGCCCATCGGATCGCCTCGAACAGCCAGCGGATCGGACCGGAGCCGACCAGGTTGTCCAGGACCGCCGGAGCAACGGCCACCAGGGTGACGATCACCAGCAGGAACACGACGGCGGCGAGGGTCAGTCCCAGGGCCAGCAACTTGCGCTTGACGAACCCGCGGTCCTCCTCCTCGTCGTAGGCGGTGTTGATCGCCGTGATCAGGTTGCCGATCCCCCCGGAAGCACTCCACAGGGCCAGTGCCACCGAGATCACCAGGCCGATGCCCAGCGCCGATTCAGAAGTGGAGGTCAGCGACTCGAGCTGGTCCAGCAACAGGGTCCGCGCCTCAGCCGGAATCGCACTCCCGACCGAGGCGATCTGATCGCGCACCGTGGCCGGGTCAACGAGCAATCCGTACAGCAGAACGGTTGCGATCAGCGCCGGAAACAGGGCCAGGAAGCCGAAGAAAGCCACCCCGCCGGCCAGCAATGGGACCTGATCGGACTGCGCCTCTTTCCAGCCGCGCGTCAGGACCTGACGCCAACCCCGAGCCGGGATCTCGGTCGGCCGGTCGGCCTGTACGCCGGGCGGCGAGCCCTCGGCGGACTCCTCGGTACGGGTACGACGCTGCTCGTTCGGCATTCCCGCCTCCATCATCGGCTGTGGCTCGGTTGTGCAGTGGCTCGGCTGTGCAGTGGCTCCGTGCAGTGCGCGCCCGCGCCGTCCTGACGTGCTCGGCGGCGCGAGCCCGCACACTGCTCGAATTGCGACCAGACGAACTAGCTCCGCTGGTTCTGTACGTGCTGTGCGGAATCCTGTGCCTGGGCCTTGACGTCCTGCGCAGCGGACGTTCCCTCGTCCTTGACCGTGGCGGCGGCGTCGGTGGCCGTGGACTTGACTGAATCCACTGCCTGCTGGGCCGGCTCCTTCAGCGACTCCGCGGTGTCCTTCGCGACCTCGCCGAGTTGCTGAGCGACCGGCTGGGCGACCTCCTTCACCTTGGCTGCTGCCTGTTGTTCCTTGGCCGAGGCCGGCAGCAGGCTGCCCAAGAGCGCACCGGCGCCGAAGGCGATCAGTCCGGCGGCCAGCGGATTGCCTCTGGTCTGCGTCTTGACGGTCTGCGGCGCCGAGGACACCGCATCGCCGACGGTCGAGGCCGCGTTTCCGAGGCTGTCGGCGGCCGAGGAGGCTGCCGAACCAGTCGAGGACGAGGCACTGTCAGCGCTTCCCATTACCCTCTCCTTGACGCCGCCCACGGCCGAACGGGCCCGGTCGACCCGGCGTCCGACCATGGTTTTCGGGTTGGCCTCGTGAGTCAACGAGTTCACGTCGTCGCTCAACCTGACTCGGGTGCGCTCGATGTCAGCGCGGATCACGTCCGGGTCTGTGCTCATCGTTGGTTCTCCTGTCCGGTGCTGGTTACCTGATTGCCGGGATATTGAGTACCGCTGTAGGGGTGCGCCGGTTCATTGCCCTTGAGGGCGTCCGGGATCTTGCTGACGGTGTCCGTGGTGGCCGGGATACCGCGGGCCCGGGCGAGTTGACCCTTTCCGGTCACCGCGAGTACGGCGCCGATGATCGCCCAGACCACGGCCACGATCAGACCCGACCAACCCAGACCGATCAGGTTGCCCAGCCCCCACCAGAGCGCCAGGGACAAGAAGACCAGCACCATGTGGCCGGCCACGGCCGCCCCGCCGAACATTCCGGCGCCGGCCCCGGCACGGGTCGCGGTCTGTTTCAGCTCCGCCTTGGCCAGTTCCAGTTCCTGCCGCATGAGCGTCGACAGGTCCGTGGCGACGTCACTGAGGATCTCCCCGATCGAACGATCCTCACCACCGCGCTGACCGTCCAAGCTCGTAGAACCGCTGAGATCGTGTCCGGGGCTTCGCGCCCCCATCTCTGACTGCGCACCTATCTCAGAGGTAGTCACTGGCCGACCCTGCCCGTACCGGAGTCGGGGTACCCGCCATCACCAGCCGGCAGTGTCGGGTCCTGCTCCCAGGACGCCGGCGGTGCGCCCATCCCCTGTCCGGCGCCCGCCGGGTCAGTGAGCGAGTGTGGTGCCGGGTCACCGGTCCGCCATGGGTCGGCGGCCGGAGCGCCAGTCCCTACGCCGGCCCCGTACCCGGAACTCGTCCCGTAGTCAGTCCCAGTGCCGTAACCGGCCGCGGTTCCGTACTCGGGCGCGGTTTCGTAGTCGGGCACGGCGCCGTAGCTGTTGGTCTGGCCGTCGCTGAAACGGTTCTCGGACGAACTGCCGTTCTGGCTGTCCGCGGTCAAGCCTCGGGTCAGCCGTCCGGCCAACAGTCCGGCCCCCGCGGCCAGGGCCAGGAACATGCCTGGACGCTGCCGGGCGAATCGCTGTACCTCGGTCATAACCTGTCCCGGCTCGCGGTCTTCGAGCCAGCCAGCTGCTGTGCTGATCGCTTCAGAGGCCTGGCGGGCGGCCTGGGTGGCCGGCCCGTCCTGGTCAGAGCTACTGGCCATCTGCTGCAGTTCCGTGCCCAACGAGCGGAGGCCACCGGCCACCCGCTGCTGCTGCTGGCCCGCCTGGCCGCGCAATTCCTCGCGGGTCTGACCGATCAGGTTCTTGGCCTGCGTCTTGGCTTCGGCGGCGACATTGGCGGCTTGATCCTTGGCCACCCCGGCCACCTGACCACCGGCCTGGGCGGCGCTGTCACCTACCTGAGCCGCTTGCTGCTTGGCCACCTCGCTGGTCGAGGGATCCGAGTTGCCGTACATTCCGGCGTCCGGCGGGGTGGGCGCGGGAGTGTCGGAGTAGGCCAGAGCTGGGTCCGGGACGACCGACGGGGCGCCACCACCGGGATAGCCCGATGACCCTTCGGCCGGGTACGTGGATGCCGGATCCGGGCGCAAGGCCGAGTCGTCAGTGGCGTACGTCCCTGCCGGATCGGATCCGGCCGAATCGGAACGGTAGGTCGATGACGGTGTTTCAGGTTGATACGTCATGGTTTGTCCTCCTCAGGGCAATGGGCTGGCAGACCGGTGATCGCCGCCTCAGCTGCGATGAGCGATGTCTGCACCTCCAAGGAGTACCCGAGGCTTTACGACGTAAACCGTTGCTCGCGCACGGATGTCCGGGTGGTCCGCGATGATCTCGGTCCAGAAGCCCCGTCAGGAGGCTTCGGAAGCGGTCAGCACGCGGCTGACCGGGTGATGTAGTCGGCGACGAAGCTCGACCACCGTCCCGCTGTGCTCACGCCGCACCATCATCCGGTCAGCGACCCGCGCCATCAGCCGCATTCCTCGCCGGGAGTGACCGCTGGCCGATGGAATCGGTGGCAGCCAGCGGCCGTCGTCGCGGACCGAACAGGCCAGCACGCCGTCGGTCAACAGCGTCGCTTCGACGGTCACCGAGCCGATGCGTGCACCGACGAATGCATGCTGGATCGCGTTGGCCATGGCCTCCCGTACTGCCAGCACCATTCCCGCACCGTCTTCGACGCTGCTGCGCAATCCGGCCAGCCAGTCTCCGACCGCCTCGCCGACGCTCTCCATGCTGGCGGCGACCGCAGGAACTTTCAGCTGAAATCCCGCAACCTTCGGCCGGTGCTGCACCGCCAGGACGGCGATGTCCCGGGTGCCGGTACGCCGCATCTCGCCAGCCGTCGTGCGACAGACCTCTTCGGTCATGACCTTCGGCTCATCCTGCGCTGGCCCGGCTCCGCAGTCAGCTGTCGCCTTACCCAGGTGTCCGTCCAGCTCGGCGGCAACGACCCGGCACGACTCCGACGCGAGCCCGTCACTGTGCAGCACGAGCACCTCGTCGCGGTCCAGCCGCGCCGTCTCGACAGCGATCGGCGAGAGCGACTGGCCCTCCCCGAGGGCTGCCCCGCCCGTCGTGCGCAGCATTCGCGTCCTACCTCCGGTGGCCACGATCAACGGCGCGGAGGAACCGCAGGTGCTGTACCGCACGTCCCCCTCGATCGGGTCCACAATGGCTGCGCACACGGTGGTCGCGTACGCCGCCTCCGCACCGTCCATGGTGCGGCGCAACTGTTCCAGGGCGGCAACCAGATCGCCGTCGAGCGCCAGCAACGGAGCGAGCACCGCACGGACGTGGCGGGTGACAGACGCCGCCGGGGTGCCGTGCTGCACGGCATCACCCACAAGCATGGCCGCCCGCCCATCGGCGAG
>JACCQS010000066.1 GCA_013814015.1 Geodermatophilaceae bacterium
TCCTGCACCAACGGGCCGACCTCGGCCTTGGCGTTCTGCGCGGTGGCAGCGCGTGCGCCGTCTCTGGCCGCCTGGTCGACAAGGCTCTCGGTCTGGGCGAACCTGCCGAACGCGATGATCATCATCAGGACCGCCAAGAGCATCGGCGCGACGAAGACGAGCTCGAGGGAAGCGGTGCCCGGATCCCGCGCCTGCCGCTCGGCGGCCATCACTCATCACCTCGCGGGTCGCCGCGGAACTGTTCGAGCGTGGCCTCCGCCGACTGCTCCACCCTGATGTCGCCGCCCGGCAGGTGGAGCGTGCCGCTGACGAGGACGGTCGCCCGTCCGGTGGAGACGTTGATCGTCGGGGTCACCTCGACGTTGTGCAGCATCCCGACCTGGGTCGCGTAGTAGCTCGCGATCTTGGCCGCCTGGGGTTCGAAGGTGGCCGGGTCGGAGTCGTTACCGGCCAGGCGAAGGTAGGACACGCCTTCGCGCGCCGCCGCCTCGGCCACGTTGCGCCCGAAGTACCACAGGCCGATCTGAATGATCAAGAAGACAAGGAGCAGGAAGACGGGAGCGATGATGGAGAACTCCACCGCGCTCGTCCCGCCTTCGGCGCGTCGGCGCCGGATCATCCACTCCTGCATGGCGATCTTCGGTCAGGAGCCCTGGTCGATCTCGCTGGATCGGCTCTCGACCACGTTCTGGATCGCATTGCCGATGAGCACCGCCAGGGCGACGACGATCGCGGAGATGATCGCCCACTCGATCGCGGACGCACCTATCTCGTTGCGGCCGTCACGGCGTGCTGCTTCGGCGCGTCCACGGGCCATGGTGATCAGCATCTGCGCGTACTGGACCTCAGGCATCTTTGACAAGAACACCGTCTTCATTCCTTTCCAGATGGTGCGTGGTGGGTCTCATCCCAGCTGGTCGATCGCCGGGTAGGCCATGAATATCAAGAACGCGACGCACATCAACAGCTGCGCCATCAGCATCGACTGTGAATTTTCCCCCGCAGCCCCCTCTACGTCGACGAGCTCTTTGCGTCGCATGCTCTCCGATCGCGCCAACAATGACGCCCGGATCTTGGCACCTTCGTCACCGGCGAGCGCGAGCGCCGACGCGAGGTCACGAAGCTCGTCCACCCCTAGGTCGCGCCCGAGCTGGGCGATCCCTTCCCACGGAGTCACGCCCACGATACGTGCGTTTGACAGCGCCTGGCGAATGCGGACCATCGCCCAGTGGTCGCCGATCGACGATGCGGCCATCAGCGCCTCGGGTAGCCCGCGGCCCCCGGCGAGGTTCATCGCGACCAGATCGAGGAACGATCCCATGACGTGGCGGAAGTCCCGGCGCTGGGCGTCTGCCTCCCGGTGCAGCTGAAGGTCGGGCAGCATGAAGGCAGCGACCGCGGCCACGATGGTGAGGATGGCGGGGACGCCGATGCTCCCGAACCCCGCGATGGACAGGACCATCGGGAACCAGACGAGCGCGGCGAGCGCGAGCAGGACCTTGGTGCCCAAATGCGTCGTCATCGACTTGTTGAGCACCTCCAAGTCGGACCTGGTGCGGCTGAACTCCCACCCACGCACCGCGAGCTCGACCTCCAACCGCTGCCCAATGCTCTCGCGCAGCACATCGAGCCGTCCGTCGGCCGAGGCGCCGGCAGCAGTGGACGTCATCGCGCGGGGTGCCCGCCGACCGGTGTCGAGGCGGGCAAGCGTCGCGCTGATGCCCGGGACCGGCCGGGAGAGAGTCCACACCAGGAGGAGGGCGCCCACTCCGAAGACCGCGCCGGTGAGCATCGACAGCGCCATCATGGGCTCATCACCACGTTCGCGCGCGTGAGCGACCGTGCGTCCTCGGCGCCGGTCAGGAACCTCTCGGGGGTCACGACGCCGGACAGGCGGCGGAGCCAGAAGATGCTGAGCGCGAAGATCGCCAGGACGACCGCAAGGACGATCTGGCCCTCGACCGAGGCGTACGGCTGGACGTAGGACCTGTTGAAGAGCACCAGGGCGCCCGACATCAGGCCGATGACCGCGACGACGATCTGGACGCTGCGCCGCGTGCTGCGCCGGCTGCCCTCGACCCGGCGGCGGACATCGAGCTCGTCACGGGCGGAGTCGGCCAGCGCGCTGAGCACGTCCCTGAGGCCTGGGCCGCGTAGACGCGAGTTGAGGATGAGGGCGGCCACGATCAGGTCGGCCGACGGGTCGTCGAGGTCGTCGGCAAACTTCATCAGGGCATCGGGAAGGGGTTCCCTGACCCGGAGCCGGTCGACGAAGAGGTTGAGCGACGGCCGGATCGACGGCGCGGCGTTGACCGCGGTCGCGGGGATGGCCTGCTCCAGACCGACCGCTCCGGCGATGGTGTCGCGCAAGGACTCCGTCCACGCAGCGAGGCCCTCGACCCGCGTGATGGCGAGTCGTTCTTCGCGGCCGCCACCGAACATCCGCTTCCACAGCAGCACGAGCAACGCGAGCGCGATGGCCAGCACGATCCACCTGGTGACGACGAGGGTGAGGACGAACACCAGCACGGCCGCCACGACCAGCCCGGTCTGGCGCTCGATGGCCTTGCGGGAGAAGCGTTGCTTTCGGGGACCGGCGGTGGCCGGGTCGGTCCCCTGCAGCGCCACGATCAGCACCGAGACCCCGAGGCCGGTGGCGGCGCCAGCGGTCAGGAACAATGGCAGCTCGTACTGCCCGATCAGGTCCAGCATCAGGTGAACCGCCCGTGCACGAGGGGCCGGTAACCGTGCTCCTCGAGGTCGGCGATGCAGGCGATCGGCGCGTGCGGGGCCGCGCGGCCCTGGTCATCTGGTGCGAAGACCTCGCTGGACAGCACCTGGCCGTCGTGGCCGACGACCTCGCGAATGCTCTCGACGACGCGAGCCTGCACGCCGCCGCTGGCGAAGTCGTTGTGCTTGCGCAAGAAGACGACGAAGTCCAGGGCACCGGCGATCAGCAGTGTGGTGGCCTCCAAGGGAAGCCGCTCGCGGGACTGGATCGCGTACGTGCCGATGCGGTTGAAGACCTCCAGTGAGGAGTTGGCGTGGATCGTCGACAGCGAGCCGTCGTTGCCCTGGCTCATCGCGTTGAGCATGGTGACGATCTCGTCGCCAAGGACCTCGCCGACGATCACCCGTGAGGGGTTCATGCGCAGGGACCGGCGGACCAGCTCGGCCATGGAGACCCCACCGAGGCCCTCGGAGTTGGCGAGCCGTTCCTCAAAGGCCACCACGTTGGGGTGCAGGTCCTCGAACTCACCGAGACCGAGCTCCAGGGCCCGCTCGACCGTCACCAGACGTTCACCGGGATCGATCTCGTTGACGAGTGCCCGCAGCATCGTGGTCTTGCCCGCGTTGGTCGCCCCCGCGAGCATGATGTTCTTACGGGCGGCGATGGCGGCCTTGAGGAAGGAGCCCGAGTCGGGCGTCATGGTCCCGTTCGCGATCAACTCATCGAGGTAGACCCGCCCCATCCGCGCCTTACGGACAGAGATCGAGGGTCGCGAGCAGACGTTCATGACCGCCGACAGTCGAGAGCCGTCCGGGAGGCGAAGGTCGAGCTGGGGGTTCGCGGAGTCGAACGGCCGGCTCGACAACCCCGTGTGCGAGGCCAACACCTGGATCAGCTCGATGAGCTCAGCATCGCTCTCGGCGACCGGCGCGTGGGTCTCCTCGTGCCCGTCGCCGTACTGGACGAACACCTTGTCGCAGCCGTTGATGTCGATGTTCTCGACGTTGGGGTCCTCGAGCAGCGGTTGCAGGCGACCGACCCCGAACAGGGCGGAGTGGATCGCCGACGCCACGTCCGCCTCCTCCTCGGCAGGCAAGGGGGCGCGACCTTCGGCGATCTCGTACCGCGCATGGTCCTCGAGGACCTGCACGATCAGCGAGCGGGAGTACTCACGCTCGTCCTCCGCGGTCATCGCCGATATCCCGCTCACCTGGTCCCGGCGTCGCTGCTCGTTGAGCCGGTCGGCCACCTGGACGCGGAGCTGGCGTACGAGGTCGTGGTCTGTCACGACACCCTCACCTCTGCGGCCGTCGACGTACGGAAGTAGCTTTGGGTGGCCTGGGCGAGCTCGGCTGCCACCGGCACGAGTGATCGCACGAACGGGGTCCGCGCTGGGTCGCCCTTGATCTGACCCTGGAAGACGTTGGCGCCACGCTCGTCATGCGCGACGTGGTGGACTCCGGCGGACTTGTTCTCGGACCGCTCGAGGGCGTACCGGATCTCGCGGACCGCCTGCCCGCGCTTAGGGCTCGCGTGGACGAGAACGTGCACCGGGACGCCGAGCGGCCCACCGTGGTGGGAGTGGATGTACGCGAGCCGCTCGCGCAGGTGCACGACGTTGCTGGGGGTGGTGTCGACGACCATGGCGATTGCCTGTGCCGAGCCGAGCAGGTTGTTCTGGGGGGTCATGGCGCCGATCCGGCCGAGGTCGGCTATCACGTCGAAGTCCTCCACCTCGGCGAACAGCGGGCCGAACAGGGCCCATTGGTGGGTGAGCGCGGCGTTCTGCTCGGGAAGGTTGACTCCGGCAAGTATCTCCAGGCCCCCGACGATGGTCTGGGTGTGTTGACGTACCAGATCAGGTTGCAGCGACTTGCGGCCGGCCGCGACGAGGCTCAGCAGGCCGGTCTGCAGGTCCAGCACCTGGCCGTCGGCCGCCGGCATCCGCAGAGCGATGTCACCGCCGGCGGGATCGCACTCGGCGACGATGACGGGGCGTGGCCACAGTCCACCGAGCGCCAGCGCCGCGGTCGTCACTCCGGGCGAGCCCTTTGCCGAGGCGATGGTGATCAGTGCCATCGGTTCAGCGCCTCTCACACGTGGTCTGGATCTGGGTCGACTCGTCCACGTCGCCGACCAGGCCGACGCTCAGCGTGTCGGGATCACTGCCCGCGGCTCCGATGACGCCACCGCACGTGTCGCTCACGCTGACCTCGACCACGACAAGGCCCTCCTCGGAGGCGATGCCGCCGGAGGCGGTCGCTGCCCGTACGCCGATCACCTGGCTGAGGACGGCCTGGCCGCCGCCGCCGTCCTGGCTCGCGACGTAGAGGATGACGTTGGACCCACTGGTCAGGTTCTCGGGCAGCCGCAGCGGGTCCACCGGGACAGAGACCTGCACCATGCCTGCATCGGCACCCGCGTCATTGCTCACCATGTTCGTCACGACGATCGTGGCGGGCAGCAGCCGGGTCGCGGCGTAGTTGCCGACAAGGTCGTCCATGTCGCTCGCCGGCACGGCATCGGGCAGGTCCTTCGGCAGACGAACCGTCTGCAGGTCCTCGGCGGCGATCTCCTGGCCCTGGGCTATCTCGTTCTTGACCTGGACGAACTCGACCCGGTCGCCGGCGCGCATCGCCAGCCAGCCCGAGGCAAGCGCCCCGCCGACGATCAGCAGCACCGCGAGCGCAGCAAGTGCTGGACGGCGCTCCCGGGTGGAGGGGAGCCGCGATGGAGCAGCCGTTTGACCGCGCTGAGGGCGGGACTTCGCCATGGCGACACCTTTCGAACCGTGGGGTTGCTTCGGGACGCGCAGGCATCAGTGGGTAGAGCCAGTCCCCCGACAATTCAGTCGTACACCGCTGAACGTACACGCATAACGCGCATCCGGTCACGAGCCGCCGGGCAGGGCGACGGCTCGTCGGCCTCAAGGGGTCGGTTCGTCGGATGTCGGTGGGGCGCTCGGAGGTGGGGTCGTGACACCACTGGTGGGGTTGTCCGCCTGGGACGCGATTGCGTCACGCACAGCCGTGCCCGCAAGTATCAACGCGGCGACGATGAGCCCCACGACGACACCGGGCCACACCTTGCTGTGCTCGCGCCACGTCCGGGTCGATCCGTGCAGCAGTGCCGAGCGCAGCTGCCTGCGACGCATGGCGTCGGCCTCGAGCACGTATCGCTCGGCGTTCGGCGTGTTGGCGTACGACGGCGGTTGCGGCGGCATGCCTTCCTGGGCGCCGTCCGGTCCTGGCGGTCGCTCGGTCATCGCCTGCCACCAGACAGGGCGATCGCAGCACCGATCCGGAGCATGGCCTCGCGCACACCTGGGGCCACCCGGGCGGGGTCGAAGGGCTCACCGGCCTTGAGCGAGACGTCCGACGGCACGACGACGACGCGCACGGGTGCGAATCCGAGCTGCTCGGAGATCTCACGATGAGCTCGCCGGTGCGCTTCCTCGTGGTGAGACACGACCACGAACACCGCGCCCTCCACTGCGAACGGGTTGATCTGGCGCAACCGGGACACCGCCACCTGCATCGCCGCCAGGCCGACCGCCCCCACCGACGTCACCACCACCGCCTGGTCGCAACGGGCGATGGCGGCGTGCGCGGCCGGGCCGGGGTCCGTGCCGGCATCGACGAGGTTGAAGGCGTTGTCGGCCCCGAGGCGGTCCAGGAGTGCGGCGAGGTCCTCACGGCGCAGCGGCTGCTCCCAGCCGGCACCGTCGACGATGCCCAGACCAGCGGGGGTGCGCGGCAGCAGGGTCTCTTCACCCGATCGTACGAGCACGGTGGCCGACACCGGCTCAGGCAGACCGTGCAGCGCCCCCAGAGACGCAGCGCCGGCCTGGACATCCAGCAGCACCGGGTGGTCATCGCGGAGTGCGGCCAACGCGGCACCCACACCGGAGGCGACGGTGGTGGTGCCGACGCCGCCCTTGCCGGCCAGGAACGTCACGACCCGCCGCTCGGTCTGCCGTTGACGCACCGCCGCCACCAGTGCGCGCTCGTTGCCGGCCGCCTCGGCGGCGTCCGGGGTGACCATCCCCAGCGTCAGCGCGCGGACGAAACGGCTCGGTGGCGCTTTCGGTGCGGGCGTCTGCGCGGCTGTCCGGGCCAGGAGCTGCTCCACGACGCCTACTGCACCTGGGTCGGCGGCTGGCGGCGCGAGGCCACGAGGCTGTGGCGCGCGAGTGCCGAGGCGCCTGGCATCTTGGGCGAACTCCGGGCGTATCGGCACGATTCTTGCGCTCGGGTCCCGGCGGTCGGGGGCTCGATCGCGCGGTGGGCCCGTGCCGGGGCCGAGCGGTGGAGCGGCCGTGGGACCGGTCGGGGCGGTAGGACCGGCGCCGCTGGTGGTCCCGGCCTCGTCGAGTCCCAGGCTGCGGGGGTCGATGCCCATGCGTGCGAGGTCGCTAGCCGCATGCTGCGCCGAGTTGCGCTGACGTTCGCGCTGCTCCTCGTCGCCGTCGTCACCGCTCTGGTCGCTCACAGCACCCCTCCGAGGATCGAGAACACGCCGAGGCCACCGCACAGCAACACAACGAGGTCGACGATGACGAGGAACTCAACGGCATTGAGCACTCGCTTGACCCGGGCCCTGGTGATCCCCGACATCGACAACGTGCTCACCCCGACCGCGAGCACCAAGGCGGCGAGCACGACGACGACGACCCATGGCCGCAGCCCGGGCACGTCCTCGCTCAGCCGTACGAGCTGAAGGACGATGACCGCGATGCCCGCGACCCTCAGGGGCGCCATGTGCTGCACCCGTGAGTAGACCCGCGACCGCAGGATCGCGGCGATCGCGATGCTGAGAGCGATGTAACGGTCCCAGACGTTGTCCGAGAAGGTGAGAGGAACCGATGTCCCCACGACCACCAGGCTGACGCCGACAAGTCCGCCGACCAGGATCGCGTTGCTCTGGCGGTAGCGCGAGCGCAACGTCTCGGTCGTCATCTGACCGACGTGACGTACGCGGTAGTCGGCGCTGGCGAGTCCACCGGTTGACAGCGACAGGCGTGGAAGCACGCCCGACACCAGCAGCGCGAGCACCGGCAGCACACGGAAGACCTGTTCGATCGAAACCGACGACAGCTCTGCGATCGCGATCGCGAGGCCGGCGACGAGAAGGACGACAGCGACCGCGAGGTGGCCGGTGGCGGACTCGGTGAGCAGCCGGGCGACCCCCGCGACCGCGGTGACGGCGACGGCGGCGATGATCAACGTCACCGCTGGGTCCAGCTCGAGGGCGACGCCGTAGGCGGTCCCCACCAGGTAACCCCAGCCCATCGCCACGCCAGCGCACACCTGTGCCACCCAGGCCTGGGCGAAGTGCGCCCCCCACGCCGCCATCGCGACGAGGACCGCCGTTGAGGCCGTGACCGTCACCAGAAGTGGTGCGGTGTCGACCGCCACCAGAAGCGTCGGCCGCAGCCACACGAAGACGGCGGCGACGGCGAGTACCGTCGCCCCGGCCACGAGCACGGAGGTGATCGTCGTCCGGGGCGTCCACCCGCCACCGGCCGCATCGGCGCTGTCCTCGACCGCGTCGCGGACGTCCTCCACGAGCGCGGGGCGTACGTCTTCGCGCTGTGCGCGCAGCTCAAGGACGTCCCCGTCGAGAACGCCGGCATCGCGGAGGGTCTGGGTGAGCGGGAGCGGCTGGCCGCCAAGACGCGCGAGGGTCCACGCCGTCAGATTTCCATCGGCCCCGTCGGTCGCGCAGTATCTGAGCACCTGGGGCAGCACGTCGGCCATGGGCAGCGCGCTCGGGAGCGCGATGTCGAC
>JACCQS010000083.1 GCA_013814015.1 Geodermatophilaceae bacterium
CTGCCAAGACAGTGAGCAACCACACATCCGCCATCTTCGCGAAGCTGCAGGTCGCCGGCCGCTCCGAAGCGATCGTCCGTGCCCGCACGGTTGGCCTCGGCAACCCCTGACCGCAGTCACTGAGGTCCCCAGCACGTGAAGGACAAGTGGGCGTCGGCCGATGGACCGCGCACCGTGCCTGGACCGGGTGATCATGATCTTCGGTGTGAGACGGTCGAACTGTCGGAGCGGCCGGGCATCGGTTGACGCGGCGCCACGTCGAAGGGCGACCTTTTCGGACAGGCCGCGTCTGTGTTCTCCGTTGCCGTAGCTGGATCGAGGGACCGATGAGCATCGCGAGCAGGTGGCTGACGCTCGCCGGTGGTTGGCTGGCCGGCCTGAGCCCGGTAGATCGCCGAGGGCGGCGGGCGGTACACCCCGTTCGCCCATCTCGACGTTTGAGACCGTCCGGTTCGTGTTCATTGCTCAAGCGCGCCTCGTATGGCCTTACCGGAGCAGTCGAACGTGAATGGGCAGGTCGAGTTCCGTCCAGGCCCGGTCGGCGGTTAGCACCTCGGCCGCGGAGCTGCGGACCGCTAACGCCAGGCAGCACCGGTCGCCCAGCGACAGCGCGCGTCCACCTTCGAGAGAGCGCATGGCTCCGGCAAGTTCGGCGTCTTCGACCTGCAGGGGCTCGAGCCGGACCCCAGCTGTGGTCAACAGTTCCCGAACCTGGCTCGCATCGACGCCGACATCAACGAGCTTCCCCACGATCTCGGCTAGATTGACCGTTCCCAGCCACGCGCCGGGTAGCACAGCTGCGACGGCGTCGGCGCCCGGCTCGTCGTGGATGAGAGCCAGCACAGCCGAAGCATCGAGCACGGTCACTCGAGGGCGGCTGCCGCACGCCGTTCAGCCAACAACTCCTCGACCAGCGACCGTCCCCGTGGGACTGCCGCACCGAGCCGTCGTAACTCCGACAGGGCATCCTCCGGTCGTTGAAGCATGAGCCGATCGCCGGTGAGATGCAGGTGTAGCCGATCACCGGGAGACAGGCCGAGGGCGGCCCGTACCTCAGCGGGGATGACGAGACGACCCTGCCGTCCTAGAACCACCGTGGCATGCATGTCACTATCGTGCCACAACATGGTCAAGGATGCCACGACTGGACATCCGCGCCAGGCGCGGCTTTGAGTTCGCTAACCCAGCCCTTCCGGTGCGGGACATGTCCGCCGCCGTGGCTTGTTATCGCGACCAGTTCGGGTTCACGATTCGTCACCAGGGCAGCGGCTTCGCGGTACTCCTGCGCGACGACGCCGAGGTCCATCTGTGGGAGTCCAGCGATCTCACCTGGGAGCAGCGCGATTCGATCGAACGACCGGTCCGATCCGGCGCCGAGTCTTTTCTCGCCGGGACGGCGGGCTGCCGTATCCAGGTTGACGCGGTCGACGCGTTGTACGCAGAGCTTCGTGCCGCCGGCGTGTTACATCAGGTATCGGTCGATGGTGTGGGCGACACCGACTTCGGGACCCGAGAATTCGCGACGCTGGATGTGGATGGCAATCTCATTACGTTCTACACCTGGGTCACGCCTCGCAGTTGACCAGCTAGATGTCACGCTCGGAGATGCCCGGCGAGGACCTCAGCGGCTCGGTCGGCATCGTCCTGGCTGGTCGACACGTGAAAGGACAGCCGGAGTCGGCCGGCCCGTACCGATCCCACGATCCCTGCCGCAGTCATGAGATCCGGGACCTTGTCGTCGGCCACGACGGAGACGACCGCAGAGTTGGCCGACGGCAGACCGACGGCGGCCCGGAAGCGCTCGGCCAGTCCGAGTGCGTGGGCGTGCAACGCGGCGGGGCCGACCTCGGTGAGCAGCTCGAGTGCCGGCGCGGCACCGACCCAGGAATGCCAGGCCGGCGAGACATCGAATCGTCGGGCGTCGGCGGCCAGCCGCAGTGGAGTCCCGTAGATGCTGGACCAGCGGTCCTCGCCGGCGTACCAACCTGCGTTGTTCGGCACCAGCTCGTCGCGTAGGTCTGGCTGCACGGTGAAGAAGCTCGTTCCGCGCGGAGCGAGTAGCCACTTGTAGCCACCGCAGACGGTGTAGGCAAACCGGCTGGCCTCGATCGGCAGCCATCCCACGGCTTGGGTGGTGTCGAGCAAGATCCGGGTATCCGTCGCTTCGCAGGCAGCCCGAAGGGCTGCCAGGTCGGCGACCCGGCCGTCGGCGGACTGGACCGCGGAGACCGACACCAGGGTGGTGTCAGCGCTCACCGCGTCCGCGAGACGATCCAGCGGTGCCTCGCGAACTGTCACGCCCCGACTGGCTTGGGCGTGGAACGGAAACAGGATGCTGGTGAAGTCGCCCGCAGCGGTGAGCACCTCGCTGCCCGACGGCAACGAGGCGGCGACCAACCCGGCGAACACCGAAACCTGGCTGCTGACCGCCACTGAGGACGGATGAATCCCAACCAGCTCGCCGAACGAGGCGCGCGCTGATTCCAGCACGTCGTCGTAGTCGAGGGGGTTCGCGGTCCCGCGCCGCCAGTCCTGCAGCGCACTCTGGAGCGCCAGCCAGCTGCGCCGTGGCGGCAGTCCCATCGTCGTGGTGTTGAGGTAGATCACCTCAGCGTTGAATTCCTTGCGGGCCCGGACCAGTCGGTCTCGGTCAGCGGTGCTCAATTCAGCCGGCGCGCTTGCCATCGATGGAGTCTGACCAACAGCGGAAGCGGGCGTCATGTCACCAACAGTCCTAGGTGGATGCTTGATGCGCTAGGGCCTGTCTCCAACGAAGGCTCATAGTTCTGCTTTGATTCAATCGCGGCACGAGAAAGCAGCCGAATGGATCCTCGACGGCTGCTGATCTTCCGAGAGGTCGCCCGGCGCGGTTCGTTGTCGGCCGCTCAGCCTGACGACGTTGCGTGCCGGCCGGCTGCGCCTGGCCGCGTTCCCTTCGGCCTGCGCACTGCTGATCCCCCAGGCCCTGGTCAGTCTGGCCCGACAGGCTCCCGAACTGGACGTACGGTTGACCGAACTCGAGCCGCCGGAAGCCCGGGCACTCGTCCTCGCCGGTGACGCCGATCTGGCTGTCATCTTCGACTATGCGCCCCGCACGGCCGTCCACGCAGCCCCAGGATTCCTGCGGTTGCTCGAGACCGGTCCCGAATCCGGCGCCGACCCCGATCAGCACCGCGACGTGATTGCCGTACCCCTGCTGGATGACCCCGTACGCGCCGTCCTGCCTACGGCTCATCCGCTGGCCCGTCGTGGCGATCCCGGAACGGCCATCGAGCTGTCCCAACTCGCAACCCAGCCGTGGATCGCCGGCTGCGAGCGCTGCCGAACACATCTCGTCAGCGCGGCGGCTGCCGCCGGATTTTCCCCTGACATCCGGCACAGCACGGATGACTACGTCGTGGTCCAGAACCTGGTCGCCGCGGGGTTGGGCATCGCCTTGCTGCCGCAGCTCGCGCTGACTGCCGCCCCCAACCCGCGAGTCCGGGCAGTGGCCTTGTCCGACAATCCGATTCGCCAGATCCGGTTGATCGCTCGTCACGAGATGGCCGGCACGCCCGCTGTTCGGGCTGCGCTACGCGCCCTGCAATCAAGTGCAGCCGAGATGGAAGGCGTCGGGCCGTCGATGCGTTAGCACTCGGGCAGTTACAGTGCTAGTTGTCCACCGTGCACCGAGGAGCCCCACGAACGTGCCCACTTATCAGTACGCCTGCACCGATCCGGCCTGCGATCACCGCTTCGAGCAGTTCCAGAGTTTCACCGACGCTGCGCTGACCGACTGCCCAGTCTGTTCGAGCCGACTGCGCAAGGTGTACGGGTCGGTCGGGGTCGTGTTCAAGGGTTCGGGTTTCTACCGCAACGACTCTCGGGCCGAGAGCAACGGGGCGAAGAAGAAGAACGGCGACTCGGAGTCCAAGTCGTCCTCGGACTCGTCTGCGTCCTCGGATTCGTCGTCTGACTCCGCGTCGAAGAGCAAGGACATGTCGTCTGGAAGCGATTCTTCCGGCACCGGCGGGAAGTCGGACATATCGACATCGCCGAAGAGCACCGAAAAGTCGGCTGCCAAGTCGGGTACATCGGCGTCGAGTTCGTCGAAGTAGTTCCGGCGCCGGGCCAGCGTTCGCCGCGATCCACAGGCCGCGATCCCGGTTTCCACAATCTTTCGGTGGAGCCTGTGTCGAGCGCGGGCGGCTCCTAGCCTCGCTGGATGCCCCTGCGCTCAGCCCCGTTCTTGTCCGCACTTGCGCTGTCCCCCCGATGGCTGAACGCTCGACGGCTGCTGGCCGCACTCCTGGCCGCCGCCGCGCTGGTGCTCGCGGTTGCACCGGTGGGTCCGACGACGCCGACCGCGAGCGCGACCGTGGAGCCGGCGACAGTCGTCCTGATAGCGGCGCGCGACCTCACGGCCGGCCTCCCGATCGGACCGGACGACCTACGTTCAGCGGAGCGTATGACGGCCCAACTGCCTGATGGCGCTTTGATTCCGGGCGTGGACGTCGTCGGACGGGTGATGACCGGCTCGGTTCGTCGAGGCGAGGTCATCACCGATCTGCGCCTCCTGGGACCGGGCCTGTCGGGCAGTCTCGGAGCCGGTGTGGTCGCCAGTCCAGTGCGGCTGGTCGATCTCGAGGTCGCCGCTCTGCTGCGACCGGGCGATCGGGTGGACATTCTGGCTGCCACGGACGACGCCGCCACGGCCACCATCGTCGCCGCCGGCGTTGTCGTCCTAGCAGTTCCGCTCGCCGAATCCGACGATCCCGGAGGCGCCCGACCCATCGGCCTGGTCGTCGTGGCCGTCGATCGGGACACGGCCAGCCGGCTCGCCGCCGCCGCGGCGTCGAGCATCCTCACGGCTACACTTCTGCCCCCGTAGCCATCGGAACTCGCCCCGGCGGCCGGGTGCGAAGGGGAGTACCGCATGAAGGGTTTCAAGGACTTTCTGCTTCGCGGCAATGTCGTGGAGCTTGCCGTCGCCGTTGTCATCGGCGCTGCTTTCACGGCGTTGGTCAGCTCGTTCACCAGCTCTTTCCTCACTCCGCTGATCGGCTTGCTGGGTGGCGGCGGCGACGCCGGCGGCACGGCGACAGTCAACGGTCAGGTCTTCACCTGGGGCGCCTTTATCGGCGCAATCATCACCTTCGTTCTGACCGCGGCGGTGATCTATTTCGCGGTCGTGCTGCCCATGAAGAAGATCGCTGAGCTGCGCGCCCGTGGGGAAGAGGCCGGGCCGACCGCTTCGACGGATGTCGAACTGCTCACCGAGATCCGGGACCTGCTTCGCAGCAGCGCCGGAATGGCCGTCGCGCCCGCTCCGTCGGTGGGCGCCCACGGCGAACGGCTGCCACCACAGGTCTAGTCGGCACGACAGGCCGGCGTCGCGCTGAAACCGATCCCGCTCATCCGGTCACCTGATCAGCCGAGAAGCTCGTCCACGTAACACCATCGCCAGGCCTCGCCGGGCTCCGCACTGCGCATCACCGGATGCCGGCGCTCGATGTGGTGCTCGTCGGCATGCCGCAGCGGGGAGGAGTCACAGCAGCCGAGGTACCCGCAGGTCAGGCACATCCGCAGGTGTACCCAGTCTCGCCGCCCAACTTCGAGGCACCCCGTGCAACCCTCGGCTTGCGGCGGACGGTCCAGTGCCGGCGAAGCACGCAGATGCGCGCATCCGTCGGCGCGGGCCGCGGTGAGCTCGTCGGAACGCTCGGCGCTGTTCATCTCGGCGACCCGGTCGAGAACGGTCTCCTCGACGTCGAGCGCGCCGAGCACCGTACGCAAGATGTCGTCCGGGACCTCGCCGCTGTCTCTGGCGACAAGCACTTCGGCGCGTTCGGCGTCGATCATTCGCGCCCGCAGCCGCGCATAAACCGCGCTCGGCGTCTCCGACGTCGCCCCGAGACGCTCCCACACGGCGTCGGCACGGTCGAGTCCACGACGGCGAAGCCGGTCCACCACATCCGGTGGCTCGTCGCCAGTCAGCAGCCGATCGAGTTCGGCCAGGCCCTGCCGAGCGGCTCGCTGGAACAGTGCTGCCTCGGCAAGGGTGTCTACGGCGCGATCCGGGCCGGCCAGTTCGAGGCGCCGAACCAGCCAGGGCAGCGTCGATCCCTGTAGCAGCAAAGTCCCGGCGGTGACCACCAGAGCGATGAGGATCAGCGTCTCCCGTTGTGGCGTCTCCGGAGGAAGAACGAAGACGGCGGCCAGCGTCACCACACCCCGCATTCCGGTCCAACTGATCAAGGCCGGCACACGCCAGGACGGGGCCGGATCGTTGCGCGCCACCCGCGGAACGAGCCGAGATGCGTACGTGACCGGAAAGACCCAGACAACGCGCAGCACGATGACGGCGCCCAGAAC
>JACCQS010000094.1 GCA_013814015.1 Geodermatophilaceae bacterium
GCACCGCGAAATCGGTGGCGATGCAGGTGGCCGCGAGCCGGCCGAAGTTCCTCGCCCGCGACGAGGTCCCCGCCGACGTCGTCGACTCGGAGAAGCGCATCGCCGAACAGACCGCGCGCGAAGAAGGCAAACCCGAGCAGGCGATGTCCCGGATCATCGAGGGTCGCGTCGGCGCCTTCTACAAGGACTTCGTACTCCTCGAGCAGCCCTCGATCACTGACCCGAAGCGCGACGTCGCCGCGGTGCTCTCCGAGGCTGGAGTCACTGTGCGTCGGTTCGCCCGCTTCGAGGTCGGACAGCCGTAGGGCAGGATCGCGGCCATGCAGCCACTGGGATATCGACGGGTCCTGCTCAAGCTGTCGGGTGAGACCTTCGGCGGCGGTAAGGTCGGAATCGATCCCGACGTCGTGGCCGACATCGCCCGTCAGGTGGCCGAGGTTGCCAACAGCGGGGTCCAGATCGCGCTCGTGGTCGGAGGTGGAAACTTCTTCCGGGGTGCCGAACTCTCCCAGCGCGGCATGGAACGTGGCCGTGCAGACTACATGGGCATGCTCGGCACGGTAATGAACTGCCTTGCGCTGCAAGACTTCTGCGAGAAGGCGGGGGTCGCAACCCGGGTTCAGACAGCGATCACGATGGGGCAAGTCGCCGAGCCCTACATACCGCTGCGTGCGATCCGGCACCTGGAGAAGGGCCGCGTCGTGATCTTCGGCGCTGGTGCGGGCATGCCGTATTTCTCCACCGACACGGTCGCCGCCCAACGCGCCTTGGAGATCGGTTGTGAGGTGTTGTTGCTTGCCAAGAATGGCGTGGACGGGGTCTATGACGCCGATCCGCAGAAAGTGCCAGGTGCCGTGCGGTTCGACACGATCAGCCACGGCGAGGTGCTCGCTCGAGGGCTTGCGGTAGCCGATGCGGCGGCGATCAGCCTGTGCCAGGCCAACGGTCTGCCCATCGTCGTCTTCAGCCTCGATGTCGACGGCAACATCGCGCGTGCGGTCGATGGTGAGAAGATCGGTACGCAGATCGTCAGCCCTGCCTGAGAACGTGACCCGCCCCGGGCCGCTGACAGCACAACATGGCAGATCCGAGTGAGCCGACCGGCCGAGGATGGAGGACCGCGATGATTGACGACACATTGCTCGACGCCGAGGAACGCATGGACAAGGCGGTGTCGGTGTTGCGCGAGGATCTCGGAACGCTCAGGACCGGTCGTGCGACCCCCTCGATGTTCAACAAGATCCTGGTCGACTACTACGGGGCACAGACCCCGATCCCGCAGATGGCCTCGATCAACATCCCGGAGGCCCGGATGGCGATCATCAAGCCCTACGACATCAGTCAGCTCGCTGCGATCGAAAAGGCCATCCGGGACAGCGACCTCGGCGTCAATCCCGGCGGCGACGGCACGATGTTGCGCATCGTCTTTCCGCAGCTGACCGAGGAACGTAGACGCGACCTGGGAAAGGTGGCCCGGACCAAGGGCGAGGACGGCAAGGTGGCGGTCCGCAACATTCGGCGCCGAGCGAAGGAAGAACTCGAGCGACTGCAGAAGGACGGCGAGGTCGGCGAGGACGACGTGCGCCGGGCGGAGAAGGAACTCGACGACATCACCTCCACGCATGTCGGCACCATCGATGAGGCGGTCAAGACCAAGGAAGCCGAGCTTCTCGAGGTCTGATCGGTGCTCGAGGAGAAGCCCCAGAACCGGGTTGGCGCACCGACCGCCCCTACCGACACGACGTCGCCAGTAGGCACAACAGGCTCGACGCGCCCTGTGCCGACCGGGAATCCAGCGGGCGGTCCGCCGACCCACCCAGCTTCGATCCACAACCGGGCCCGTACCGTCGAGGTGCCTGTTGACCGGCCGACCTCGATCGCCGAGCCCCCGGGCGTGCAGCCGCTCCCCGCTGATGCGGCACCGGCCGCTGAGGTAGCGGCCGAACCCGGCCGTACCGGTCGCGATCTGCCACTGGCGATCGCCGTCGGCGTCGGCCTCGGCGCCGCGATCATCGCCTCGTTGGCCGTCTATCGGCCAGCGTTTCTGGCCGTTCTGGCGGCCGCGGTGTTGATCAGTGTGTGGGAACTCACCCGGGCGCTGCGCTCAGCCCGCGTTCGACCGCCGAAGGTGCCCTTGGTACTGGGCTCGGTCGCGATGATTGCGCTCACCTGGCTCAGCGGGCCGAGCGGGCTCGCAGTCACCACCATGCTGACGGTGCTGGCCGCACTGGTGTGGCGCCTCTCGGACGGGCCGGTCGGGTACTTCCGCGACGCCTCCGCCGCGGTACTCATCACGGCCTACGTTCCGCTGTTGGCCTGCTTCGCGGTGCTGATGCTGCGCCCCGACGACGGTGCCGCACGGATCGTCGCGTTCATCCTCACCGTCGTGTGCAGCGATGTCGGGGGGTATGCCGCGGGCGTGCTGTTCGGAAAGCATCCGATGTCCCCGACGGTCAGTCCGAAGAAGTCCTGGGAGGGACTCTGCGGATCGGTACTTGCCTGCATGATCGTCGGCGTTCTGATGGTGGCCTTGGCCCTCGACGGGTCCTGGTGGCAGGGAGCGCTCTACGGGGCGGCGATTGCGGTGACCGCGACCCTCGGCGACCTCGGGGAATCGATCGTCAAGCGTGACCTCGGCATCAAGGACATGGGAAGCCTGTTGCCCGGTCATGGAGGGCTGATGGACCGGATGGACTCGCTGCTGCCCTCGGCCGCGGTGGCCTACCTCCTGCTGACCGTGTTCGTACCTCCAGTCCTCAGCTGACAGATCGGGGCAGGAACCTCGGCTCCTCCGTGCGCGTCAGAGCTGGCATGACCGGTATGCGGCAGTGGACGCCTCCGGCGACATGGCGTAGTCGGGTCCCCGAAGACCTGCCCTACGTCGTACGGCCGAATAGCCTCCGGTACGCCAAGATCTTCGGCACCCTCGTCGCGCTTATGTTGATCAGCCCAGTCGTGATCTGGGTGGCGTTCCTAGGGCCGCCGTGGGTCTGGGACTGGGACTGGGTAGAT
>JACCQS010000099.1 GCA_013814015.1 Geodermatophilaceae bacterium
TCGAGGTCGTAGGGGTCGGCGATCTCCGGGTGCCATTCCCCGTCGGCGAACACCCATTCCCCGCTGAACCCGCCCTCGAACATGTGTTCGAGTCTATCGTGAACTAAGCTGGGCGGCAAGAGATTTCGAAGAAATCGGCCGAAGTTTCACCTTGAGTACCGGCGGCCAGCAACGCGAAGGTGACAACCCCGTACCCATCCGTTGCTGCCGTACTGAACCCAACCACCTACCGAGGCGACCCAGCTGCGGACCAATCAGTAGTGGTGACCTTGCCGCCCATGTGGTCGACGGAGTAGAGCAGTTTCTCCGTCACCAGCCACGAGCCGAACGCCGAAACGGCGAGCCCGATGCCGGCATAGGTAGGTACCCACGACAAATGACCAAGATCGACGAACCATTCGGCAAGAAACGGAAACGTGCCACCGAAGAGCGCGATCGCCAGCGCAGCCGGAATGCCCAGCGCTACCGCCCGAATGGGCACCGGAAACAACCGGGCGCCGGTGACCGGCGTGACACCGAGCTGCAGGCCGATGCAGAGGGTGAACAGCGGCGCGGCGACGAAGTAGGGCAGCAGCCCGGACGCCAGGCCGAGCATCAACGGCACCGTCAGCGTCGCGGCGGCGGTGAACCCCAGCCGGATCAGCGCGAGCGGTCCGTACCGATCGGCGAGAAATCCAGAGGCGATCATCGCCAACAGCAGGACCGCAAGGGCCACCGTGTGCTGTGCGGTGGCTGCTTCCTCGGAGATCTGGCCGGTGTGTGCGGCGAACTGCGGCAAGTAGATGCTGCCGAAGTAGACGCCCATCGTCGAGCCGATCGTCAGGGCGAAGACAAGAACCATCCGAGGCAGGTGTTGCCGAATGATCGGCCGGACCGATGATCTCGAGTCGAGCGCCTGCGAGGCGAGGAACACCGGAGATTCCGGTGCGCCACGGCGGATCCAGAAGGCGACCAGGCCCAGCGCGGCGGCGACGAAGAACGCAATGCGCCACCCGCCGTCCCGCACCGCGTCGGCGCCCATCGTGGACAGCAAGATGGCCAGCACGATCGTCGCCCCGAGCGCCCCGAGTGCGTCGCCGGCGTAGGTGAAGGCGCCGAAGCGATATCGCTTGGCCTCTGGAGCGGACTCCACGACGTAGGTTGCGGCCGTGGCGACTTCACCACCCATGGCGACGCCCTGTACGAGCCGGGCGAGAACGACCAGGACGGCGGCGCCCCAGCCGATCACGGCCGAACTGGGGGCGACCGCGATGAGCAGCGCCCCGAGGGCCATCAGCGAGACCGAGTAGGTCAGTCCGGCGCGGCGGCCGCGGACATCGGTCACTCGCCCCATCAGGAAGCTGCCGAACGGGCGGGCCAGGAAGCCGGCGGCGAAGACCAGATAGGCACCGAGCAATCTGGCGACCGGGCTCGAGCCCGGGAACATCTGGTCGGCGAGATAGGGCGCCATCAAGGCATACAGCGACCAGTCGAAGGACTCGACGAAGATGCCCGACGTGCTGGCGGCCAGTACGCGCGGGCCGGGCCGCGTGCGCCGATGTGTGCCGTGCTTGGCCCTGCCCGACACGCGTGCGGATGGTAGCGGCGCGGCACTCGCGCCCATGGGTCAGCTCTCGAGTGCGTCGCGGATGGCGAGCAGCTTGACCTGGGCCTCGGCGAGCTCGGCCTCGGGATCAGAATCGGCCATGATCCCACAGCCGGCGTAGAGCCGCAGCGCCCGTTCCTCGATCTGGGCGCACCGCAAGGCCACTCCGAACTCGCCGTTTCCGGCGGAGTCCAGCCATCCCACCGGACCGGCATACCGGCCGCGATCCATGCCCTCGAGCTCGGCGATCAGGTCGATGGCCACGTCGCGCGGAGTACCGCAGACCGCGGCCGTCGGGTGAATCGCATCGATGATGGCGAGCAGGTCCGGATTGCCGGCCAACTTCCCGCTTACATCGGTGGCCAGGTGCATCAGTGTCGGCAGGGTGAGCACGTGTGGAGCCGGTACGTCGAGCGAGGTGCAGAACGGTGCCAGCGTCTCGGTCAGCGAGGCGATGGCGTACCGGTGCTCGTCCTGGTTCTTGGCCGAGGCGAGCAGCGCGTGGCCGATCGCCTCGTCGCCGGCCCCGCCGACCCGCGCGGCCGTCCCGGCTAGGACCCGCGAGGTGACCTGCGATCCGGTGCGGCGCAACAGCAACTCCGGGGTCGCGCCGACCAGTCCGTCCATGCCGTACGTCCAGCAGTCGGTCCATCGATCGGCTAGTCGGCGCAACAGATGGCGCGGGTCCAACGGCTGCGCGGTAGTCGCCATCAGGTCGCGGGCGAGGACCACCTTGTCCAGATCTCCAGCCCGCAGGCGGGCAACGCCCTCAGCGACCGAGGAGGCCCAGGCTGTCGCCGTCTGGGCGCCATCGGCGTACCGGATCGCTCCCGGAGACGAAACGGCGTCGATCGCCAGCACCGGCTGTTCATCGGGAGGTGCGGTGAGCCAGGTGCGCCCGCGGGACCGGCCGAGAACGACGCGCGGAATCACGAACACCGAAGCACCGGTACGGATGTCGAAGGCGGCACTGGCGAAGAGCACGGCGCCGCATCCTGGGAGGCCGACCTCGTCGGACGCGGTGATCTCGGTCAGCTGCTCCTGCCACCAACGGGAGGCCTGCGCGAAGCTGTCCGGACCCTTCACTTCGAGCCGGGCCAGCTCGCCCCAGCCGATCAGGCCCTGGTCGTCCTTTACCCAGGCAACCGCCTGATCACGCGGCAGCAGGTCGATCAAGCGCGCGGAATCATCGATCGCTCGGGTGTGCAGGCGAGCGGGCTGGGCGCGGCGCGGGTCAACCCCCTGACTGGTCAAGTCCTCGGCCACCCTCACCCCCTCAGCCTAGGTTGCCCATCCGGTGCGTAGCGTCGCGACGGTGGCGGCGAAACACGGTGCGGGCTTCCGGGCGAGTTTGGACAAGCGGCCGGACGAGATCGCCGCGATGTTCGACGCGGTGGCCGGCCGATATGACCTCACCAACACGTTGATGTCCCTTGGTCAGGACCGCGGCTGGCGCAGAGCCACCACCGCCGCAGTCGGAGTGCGTACGGGCGAGAAGGTCCTGGACGTGGCCGCCGGTACGGCCGTGTCAACGATCCCGCTCACCGCACGCGGCGCTTTCGCTGTGGCCAGCGACTTCTCGGTCGGCATGCTGAGTGCCGGCTCGGGCCGCGACGTGCCGAAGGTTGCCGCCGACGCCCTGGGACTGCCCTTCGCCGACCGAAGCTTCGACGCAGTCACGATCAGCTTCGGGCTGCGCAACGTCTCCGATGTCGATGCCGCCCTGGCCGAGTTCGCCCGGGTGACCAGGCCCGGCGGCCGTCTGGTCATCTGCGAATTCTCCCGGCCGGTACGGGGCTGGTTCGACCGCAGCTATCGCGAGTACCTGCTGCGTCCGTTGCCCTGGATCGCCGACCGGGTCTCGAGCAATCCGGATGCCTACCGCTACCTGGCCGAGTCGATCCGAGCCTGGCCCGACCAGCAGGCGCTGGCCGAACGGATCAGCACGGCCGGCTGGACCGAGGTGGGCTGGCGCAACCTCACCTTCGGCATCGTCGCACTGCACCGCGCCACACGCCGCGCGTAAGCGCCCGGACTCCTCTCGGAACCGCCGGTCCCACACGGCGCGCGACCCGCAACGCTGGCCGTGGGATCTAGCTAGCCGCGGAGCTGACCTCGGAGGGCGCCGCCGGGGAAGGCCGCGTTGTGGACATTCACGTAGTAGTCGCTGGGGTTCTGCCCCACGTCTGCGGCCAGCGCGGG
>JACCQS010000162.1 GCA_013814015.1 Geodermatophilaceae bacterium
GACCTGACCTTCGGGTTCGACGCTCAGCTCGGGTGCGTCGGCAGGTTCGGCGGCACCGGGTGGTTCTGGCTCAGGATCCGAGGCACAAGCGGGAAGCCAGATCAGGCACGTCGAGGCGACAGCGAGCACGCTGAGGCGTCGGGGGTGGGGGCGCATCACCACCCACTGTGCCCGACGGCCTCAGATCTCGCCGCTGGGCGCGGAGACGTCATCAAGAGCGCGGCGGATCTCGACCGGCAGCGTCAACTCCTCGGCCGCCAGTGAGCCGGCGAGCTGACCGGTCGTCCGAGCGCCCACGACGGGTGCGACGACTCCCGGCTGGTCCCGTACCCAGGACAGCGCAACGGCCAGGGGCGACGTGCCGAGGCCATCAGCCGCGGTGATCACGGCCTCGACGATCCGCTGGTCCTGCGGGGTCCGCAACGGGTCGATGAACTGACTCCATTCAGGATGCGCGCCACGGGAATCCGACGGGGTGGAGTGCCGGTACTTGCCCGTGAGCACCCCCTTCGCCAGCGGGGAGTAGGGCAACACGCCCAGGCCCAGGGCCTCCGCGGCCGGCAAGATCTCGGCCTCGACAATGCGACGCAGCAAGGAGTACTCCACCTGGTGGGACACGATCGGAACGCGTCCGGGCCAGGCCCGCTGCCAGGTGGCGGCTCGGGCGGACTGCCAGCCGCTGAAGTTGCTGATGCCGACGTAGCGCACCTTTCCGCTGTTCACCGCGTGATCCAGTGTTGAGAGGGTCTCGTCCAACAGCGTGTCGTCGTCATAGGTGTGCAGTTGCCACAGGTCGATGTGGTCCACGCCGAGGCGATGCAGCGAGTTCTCGAGCGCACTGAGCAGATGTCCGCGAGAGTTGCCGCGGTCCATCCGCCCCGGACCGGTCGACAGACTGGCCTTGGTCGCCAGCAGGATCTCAGCTCGGGCGATCGAGCCGCGAAGCAGTCGTCCGATGGTGCGTTCGCTGTCACCGTCGGCGTACACATCGGCGGTGTCGACAAGCGTGCCACCGGCATCGAGAAAGGCGCGGAGTTGTGCGGCGGCCTCGTCCTCGTCCGCGTCCAGGCCCCACATCATCGTGCCCAAAGCCATCCGGGAGACGACGAGGCCACTGGTGCCGAGACGGCGCTGCTCCATGACGGGCACCATATTCGCAAGGCCCTGGGCCGATCGCCGTAAGGTCTGTCCCCGTGCGTCTAGGACTCAACCTCGGCTACTGGGGTGCCGGCAACGACAAGGACAACCTGGCCCTGGCCCGCGAAGCCGACGCAATGGATTACAGCGTGGTGTGGGCGGCCGAGGCGTACGGATCGGACGTGCCGACGGTGCTCGCCTTCGTCGCCGCGCAGACCAAGCGGATCGACGTCGGCGCGGCCATCATGCAGATCCCGGCTCGAAGCCCGGCGATGGCGGCGATGACCGCAGCAACCCTGGACGCGTTGTCCGACGGCCGGTTCCGGATGGGCCTGGGGGTCAGCGGCCCACAGGTCTCCGAGGGCTGGCACGGGGTGCGCTTCGACAAGCCGCTGGGACGCACCCGCGAGTACGTCGAGATAGTCCGGTTGGCGCTGGCTCGCCAGCGGGTCCGCTACGACGGCCAGCACTATGTACTGCCATTGCCCGACGGCCCCGGTAAGGCGCTGACCCTCACCGTCCACCCGGCACGGGAGGACATTCCGATCTACCTGGCCGCCGTCGGGCCCAAGAACCTCGAACTGACCGGAGAGATCGCCGACGGCTGGCTGGCCATCTTCTTCTCACCGGAACACAGTGCCGACCAGCTAGCCCGCATCCAGGCCGGCCGGCAGCGAGGCGCACGTACGTCGGTCTTCGACGTGGTCCCCACCGTGCCGATCTGCATCGGGGACGACCCGCGAGCCGCAGCCGACCTGATCCGGCCGTACTGCGCGCTGTACGTGGGCGGGATGGGCAGCCGGGAGCAGAACTTCTACAACGCTGAGGCCCGCCGGATGGGCTTCGACGCAGCGGCCACGGCGATCCAGGATCACTACCTGAACCGCAACTATGCAGCGGCTGCCGCCGCGGTCCCGTTCGAGTTCATCGACGGTACGGCGCTGGTCGGCCCGGTCGAGCGGATCGCCGAACGCATGTCCGCCTACGCCGACGCCGGGGTGACGACCCTGACCGTCGCGGTGAACTCCGGCAGCCTCGAGCAGCGTCTGGCAACCCTGCGCGGCGCCGGGGAGGCCCTCGATTCCTCCGGCCGAGGCTGACCGGCGTGGGGTGGATCGAAGCGATCGTGCTCGGCCTGGTGCAGGGGCTGACCGAATTCCTGCCGATCTCGAGCAGTGCGCACCTGCGCATCGTCGGGGACCTGGCCGGTTGGGACGATCCGGGTGCTGCCTTCACAGCGGTCAGCCAGATAGGCACCGAGACTGCAGTGCTCATCTATTTCCGCCGGGACATCGTGCGCATCGTCACGACCTGGGTCCGATCGCTGGGCAATCGCGAACTCCGGTCGGATCCGGACGCGCGGATCGGCTGGCTGATCATTCTCGGCACGATTCCGATCGGGATCTTCGGGTTCATCTTCAGAGACACGATCACCGGCCCGCTGCGCGACCTGCGAATCGTGGCCGCGATGCTCATCGTGCTCGGCATCGTTCTGGCAGTCGCCGACCGAGTTGGCTCACGCGACCGTGAACTCACCGAACTGAGCGTGCGAAACGGCGTGGCGATCGGCTTTGCCCAGGCGCTGGCCCTCATTCCCGGGGTCTCCCGGTCCGGAGCCACCACGAGTGCGGCGCTGTTCCTGGGTTACACCCGGGCCGAGGCAGCGCGGTACGCCTTCTTGCTCGCCGTGCCCGCGGTGTTGATCTCCGGAGTGTTCGAGGCGTTCGACATCGGCGCGGAGGCCGACACGGCGTGGCCACAGACCATCGTCGGCACCCTGGTGGCCGGCATCGTGGGATACGTGGTGATCGCTTTCTTCATGCGCTACATCAGCACCCACACGTTCACACCGTTCGTGATCTACCGGATCGGTCTGGGTGTTCTGGTCTTCACCCTGTTGGTCACCGGCGGATTGACCCCGAGATGACCGCCCACGGCCAAACCATCTACCAATAGGCTCGGGCAAGCAGCCGAGTCGCGGACCACCCGCAGCCGACGAAGTCACCGATCCGAAGGGTTGGATACATGAATCGACGAAGAGGCGTGTCACTGTTCACTCTGATCTACCTGGCGATCGGAGTGGTGGTGGCCCTGACCAAGGGCTACAACACGTTCACCAACTTCTCGGAGATCCTTTCCTTCGTGATCGCTGTCATCCTGTGGCCGGCTGTGCTCTTCGGCGCCGACCTGCGCGTCAATGTGGGCGCCCTGCGCTGAGTTGGGCGTAGAACCGACTAGATGACCACACTCCTGCTGTTCCGGCACGGTCGTACGCAGGCCAACGCTGGGGGACTGCTCGCCGGATGGACCCCTGGCGTCGGGCTCGACGACATCGGCCGAGCACAGGTGGCTGCTGCCGCCGCCCGACTCAGTGCCGTCCCCCTGGCCGCACTGGTGGCCAGCCCCCTACAGCGCTGCCAGGAGAGTGCCCAGGCGATCGCGGCCGGCCGCGACGGAGTGGAGATACAGCCCGACGAACGGCTGGGTGAATGCCGCTATGGGGATTGGACCGGCAAGCCGCTCAAGATCCTCGCCAAGGACCCGATGTGGAAGGTCGTCCAGCAGCATCCGTCGGCTGCGGTCTTTCCTGGTTCCGACGGTGAAGGATTGGCCCAGACCTCAGCCCGGGCGATCGCAGCCGTACGGGATTGGAACGACCGGCTCGGGCCGGACGCGATCTGGCTGGCCTGCAGCCACGGCGATGTGATCAAGGCAGTTCTGGCCGATGCCCTCGGCATGCATCTGGACATGTTCCAGCGGCTGATCGTCGAACCCGCCTCGGTCTCGGTGATCGTCTACACGCCCACCCGGTCCTTCGTACTGCGCAGCAACGACATCGGCGGCGACATGTCCGGTCTCGTGCCGCAGAAGTCGGGCCGCCGAAAGCGGGCCCGGGCCACGGCCGAAGGAACGGTCGGCGGCGGGGACTCCTACCGCGCGTCCGCGTAAACTCCGGTACATGAGTCGGCAGCTGTACGTGTTCGACCGCCCCCAGCGATTCGTCACCGGTACCGTCGGCCAGCCGGGCGATCGAACCTTCTACCTCCAGGTCAGCGATGGTCGACGCACGGTCAGCGTGGCATTGGAAAAGACTCAGGTCATCGTCCTGGCCGACCGGATGAGCGAACTTCTCGACGAGGTCGCCAACCGGCAGAGCGCCGTCGTACCCCCGGATGCGGTCGTCAGCGATCTCGACCCGCTGCACAGCCCGGTGGACGAGGAGTTCCGGGTCGCCGCGATGGGTCTGGCCTGGGACGCTGACAGTGCGGCGGTGGTCGTCGAGGCGGTCGCCGGCGGGGACGGCGATGAGCCGGTGGACGAGGACCACATCCTGTCCGATCACGACGAGGGCCCGGACGCGCTGCGGGTGAAGATGACCCCGGTGGCTGCTCGCGCCTTCGTGGAACGTGCCCGCCGGGTCGTGTCCGCCGGCCGGCCACCGTGCCCGCTGTGCTCCCTCCCGTTGGATGCCGAGGGCCACATCTGCCCCCGGCAGAACGGCTACCGGCGCTGAGCCTGCACAGCGGGAACAGCAGCCAGCCAGCGGCAATGGAGGAGTCGCAGGCCCTGAAGTTGCTCACAACCGGCACAATCGAGGTCATCGGCCGACTGGTGGATGCCAGCAACGTGACCTTGCTCGCCGAGATCAGCACCGACGACGAGATCGCCGAATGCGTGTACAAACCGGTCGCGGGGGAGCGGCCGCTCTGGGACTTCCCGGAGGGCACCCTGGCCGGCCGAGAGGTGGCGACGTACCTGGTCTCGGCAGCCACTGGTTGGCGGGTCGTGCCACCGACAGTTCTGCGAGACGGCCCGTTCGGCCCGGGGATGGTGCAGCTGTGGATGGACGGAGATCCTACCGTCGATCTGCTCGACCTCGCCCGCTCGGACCGCCCGGCGCTGCGCCGAATGGCGGTCCTCGACGCGGTGGTCAACAACGCCGACCGCAAGGGTGGGCATCTCATCCCCATGCTCGACGGTCACGTGTACGGCGTCGATCACGGCGTCTGCTTCTCCGCCGACCCGAAGCTGCGCACGCTGCTGTGGCGCTGGGCCGGGCGGCCGTTGACCGAGGAAGCGGTCGACGTGCTGGCGCGGCTGTCGACAGCGCTGTGCGGCGATCTAGGTGCTGCCCTCGAGGAACACCTCACCGTTACCGAGGTGCGAAAGACCCGCACCCGAGTGGCGACGCTGCTGCGTACCGGCATTCATCCCGAACCCTCCGGCGAGTGGCCAGCACTGCCCTGGCCGCCGATCTGAGGGTTGCGGGCAGGCGAGCGCCACTGCAGCAGCACGACGGCCGCCACCACCCCGACAGCGCCGAGTAGCTGAACCGCTCCCAACCGGTCGCCGAACAGGCTCACACCGATGAGCACGGTGGCGACCGGCTCGACGCAGGACACGATCGAGGCCCGGGACGCGCCGACCAGACGCATTCCGGCGAAGAAGGCGGTCAGCGCGAATGCGGTAGAGATGAGGCCCAGCGAACCGGCCCACAACCATCCGGCGTGCTCGAAGCCCAGGTTCGGGCCTCCGGAGGCGATCGTGACCACGGCATAGGTCACCAGCGCCCCGGTGCACACGAGTGCACCCAGCAAGGTCCGGTCCACCGTCGAGTCAATGGTGTCCCCGATCAGGATGTAGGTCGCATAGGCAAGGGCGGCGGCCAGCCCCAGCGCGACGCCCAACGGACGCAGGGTGCCTGAGCCGGCGCCGAGAAGGACTGCGGTGACACCACCAAGTGCCAGGACCAGGACCAGCAGCTGTGCCGGGCCCGCGGTCTCGCGGTTGCGGCTGAGCGAGATGACGAAGACGACTGCCGGGAAGGTGTAGAGCAGCAGAGTGGTCAGACTCGGACCGTTGTAGGGCAGAGCGGCGAAGTACAGCGCGGACTGAAGGGCGTAGCAGCCCCCGCCGAGAGCCAGACCCAACGCCACATGGCGCGTGCGCAGCCGCGCCGGCCGACGGACTGCCACGATCAGCCACAACACGATCGCAGCGAGGAGGAACCTGATCAGCAGTAGTTCGGTCAGACCGACGCCCTCGCCGTACGCCGCGTTCGCGAGGAACGGCAGGACGGCGAAAGACAACGCCGAGAGGATGCACAGGACGATGCCGCGGGCCTGCCCGCCGCTGATCTGAGCGGCACGATCCTCGGATGGGGTGCTCACGGTGTCCCGAAGGGAACGTCGCCATCCATCCGCGGAGTCAATCATCGGCACGTCGCCGAGCCGGGAACGGTCCGCACCGCGAGCCGCTGGCCGGCCGCAGTGACGGTGAGTCGTTTGACCCGGCCGTCAGCCGGATCCAGGGCTCGAGTGACCAAGCCGCGGATCTCCAGGGCACGCAGCACCTGGCTGGTCATCATCACATCGGTTGCGGCGTGATCAGCGACCTGACGCTGGCTGGGCAGCTGGGACGGAACCGCTGCTTGGTCCGAGAGCCACCACACGGCAGCGAGCAGGACGAACTGCACATGAGTCAGCTGCAACTAACCTCGCTGTCATGCGTCCTTGGCCGGCCCCACCGGTTCCACGCCTGCCCGGTGACGGACAGGCGTTGAGGTTGTACGACACGGCGACTCGAGAGGTACGCCCGACCGCACCTGGGCCGACGGCCAAGATGTACGTCTGCGGAATCACGCCGTACGACGCGACTCACCTCGGGCACGCAGCGACCTATTTGGCCTTCGACCTGGTGCATCGACTGTGGCTGGACGCCGGCCACGACGTTCACTTCGTCGAGAACGTGACTGACATCGACGATCCACTCCTGGAGCGCGCCGAGCGGGACGGCGACGACTGGATGGTGCTGGCCATGCGCGAGACCGCCTTGTTCCGCGAAGACATGCAGGCCCTACGCGTACTCCCGCCCCGGGACTACGTCGGGGCCGTCGAGTCGATTCCGGGAATCGGGCAGTTGGTGGACAAGTTGTTGACCGAGGACCGGGCCTACGTCGTCGATGACGGCACGGGGGACATCTACCAGGACATCAGCCAGGCACCGAGGTTCGGCTACGAGTCGGGATACGACGAGGCAACCATGCTGGTCCTATCGGCCGAGCGTGGGGGAGACCCTGACCGGGCCGGAAAGCGGAACCCATTGGACCCGCTGGTCTGGCGTGGGGCGCGGGCGGAAGAGCCGTCCTGGGAGGGCCCCCGCGGCCCCGGTCGCCCGGGCTGGCACATCGAGTGCGCGGCGATCATCCTCGACCGGCTCGGTGGCGGCATCGACGTACAGGGCGGCGGAAGCGATCTCGCCTTCCCGCACCACGAGTTCTCCGCCCTGCATGCCGAGACGCTCACCGGCTGCTGGCCGATGGCCAGGCACTACGTCCATGCCGGGATGATCGGGCTCGCCGGGGAGAAAATGAGCAAGAGTCGCGGCAACCTCGTGTTCGTCTCGCGCCTTCGCGGCGAGGGCGTGGATCCGATGGCGATCCGGCTGGCATTGCTCTCGGGTCACTATCGACAGGACCGTCCCTGGGGAGAGAACCTGCTGAGCACCGCGCAGGACCGCCTCGCAGCCTGGCGGCACGCGGTGTCACTGTCGACCGGACCGGCCGCCGACGACCTGCTCGCCTCGCTGCGCCGCCAGTTGTCCGATGACCTCGACACGAAGAATGCCATTCGCAGTGTGGACCGCTGGGTGGAGTTGGCCACTCGCCGAAACGGATCTGATCCCGATGCACCAAGCCAGGTTGCCTCCATTGTGGACGCACTCCTCGGGGTCCGGTTGTAGGCCGGTGACCGACTCCTTCTCGCTGCGTACCAGACCGGTACGGGAGGCCGCCGAGGACGTCCTCGCTGCGGCCGCGACCCGTTCGAGGGACAGTGCCGGACGCGCCCGACCCGAGGAGCCCGACGACTTCCGTACGGCGTTCGAACGCGATCGGGACCGAATCCTGCACACCAAGGCTTTTCGCCGCCTGAAACACAAGACCCAGGTGTTCCTCAATCCCGAGGGAGACCATTTCGTCACCCGTCTCACGCACACGCTGCAGGTCACGCAGGTCGCTCGATCGCTGGCCGCCGCCCTTGGGTTGAACGACGACCTCGCCGAAGCGATCGCGTTGGGCCACGACGTGGGCCACTCACCGTTCGGACACATCGGGGAGGACGCGCTCTCGCCGTACGTCGAAGGCGGTTGGCATCACGCCGCACAGAGCGTGCGGATCTTCGAGGTCCTGGAGGACAAGAACCTCAGTGCCGAGGTCCTGGACGGGATCCGCGCCCACTCCTGGAAGATCTCGCCACCGCCGGCCACTCCCGAGGGTGCCTGCGTCCGCTACGCCGATCGGATCGCCTACCTCTCGCACGACGCCCTGGATGCCGTACGAGCGGGATTGCTGGTCGAAGCCGACTTCCCAGCCGACGTGCGAGACCGATTCGGCCACGCCGGGTCGCAGATGGTCGGCTCGATGATCGACGCGGTCGTGTCGAACACCGTCCTCGGGGACACCGTGAGCATGTCGGCCCCAGACCTTGCCGTGATGTCGGACTTCCGGGATTTCATGTTCGAACGCGTGTACTTCAGCGATCACCATCTCGATCACAAGGCCAAGGCGATCACAATCATCCGCGACCTGGTGGACCTTCATCACACCGAGCCCGGCCGGATGCCGGTGACCTACCGCGATCACGGCACCGACACGTTGAGCCAGGCGATCGACTACGTCGCGGGGATGACCGATCGATTCGCCACCTCAGCCCACGCCCGCCTCTGCGGTTGACTTCGGCCGCTCGGACGTCCGGCGGTCAGGCGTCGCGGGTATCGGAGGCGACGTGCGCGGTCACGTCGTTTGGTCCGCCAGCGATCGCCGGGTACAGGAGTCGAATCAACAGCACGCCGAGAGCTGCGCCGACCGTCTGGGCAAGTACGAACGGCGCTAGCGACGACGGTGCGATCCCGGCGAAGGTGTCGGAGAAGATCCGTCCCACCGTCACGGCGGGATTGGCGAATGACGTGGAGCTGGTGAACCAATACGCGGCCCCGATGTAGGCACCGACGGTTGCGGCCACCAATGCCGCTCGACCGCTGCGCACCAGCGCGAAGATGACAGTGACCAACCCGGCGGTCGCGATCACCTCGGCCAGCATCACCGGGACCGAGGCCCGCTCGTTCGCCGAGATCTGGATGGCCGGCAGGTCGTACATGGCGTTGGCCAGTACCGCGCCGCCGATGCCACCCAGGATCTGTACAACCGAGTACGGGGCGACGTCGCGGCCGCGCAGGCCCGTGCCACTACGCCGGCCGAGTAGCCAGTCCGCGATCGATACGAGGGGGTTGAAGTGCGCCCCGGACACCGGCCCGAAAACGAGGATCAGCACCGCTAGGCCGAACACCGTGGCAGTGCTGTTCTCCAGCAGCTGGATTCCCACGTCGTCAGGAGACAGGCGCTGCGCGGCAATACCCGAACCGACAACCACGGTCACCAGTAACGCCGCACCGACCCCCTCGGAAACCAGGCGATGTGACAGCGGGGCGATGACGGGCTTGACGTCTGGCATATCTCAATCATACTTGACTCAATACTGATGGAGCCAAGACAGATGACAGAGCCCGATCTCGAGCGACGTGCCCGGGTGTACGCCGCTCTCGGCGAGCCCTTCCGGCTGGCCATCTTCGAGAGCCTGGCCCTGGCAGACGTCGCCTCCGGCGAACTCGGGCGCGCGCTCGGTATCCCGACGAACCTGCTTGCTCATCACCTCGGGGTCCTGGAACAGGCCGAACTGATCCGTCGGGTGCGCTCGGAGGGGGACGGCCGGCGGACCTACGTTCGGTTACGCCTGGACGATCCGTTCGTCACTGCGCTGAGCTGCGGCGATGGACGGCCGAACCTGAGTTCGGTGCCAGACATTCGCGGCCGGCTCGCTGTGTCGTCATCGCCGCGGGTGGTCTTCGTGTGTACGCGCAACTCGGCCCGCTCCCAGCTGGCCGCCGCAGCGTGGCGACGAGTCAGCGACACTCCGGCCACCTCCGCGGGCACCCACCCAGCGGGGCGGGTTCATCCGCGTGCGGTCACGGTGGGCCGCCGACACGGACTGCGGCTGGCCGGAACCGCGACCGCGCGAACCCAGGACGTCCTGCGCGCCGACGACCTCGTGGTCGCCGTCTGCGACAACGCGCACGAGGAAATGGCGTCAGCCGTTGCCCATGACCGCCTGCACTGGTCGGTCCCCGACCCGGTCCGGATCGACACCGACGACGCCTTCGAAGCGGCCTACCAGGAGATCACCTCTCGGGTCGACAAGCTCGCTAGTGCGCTCCGCACACACGCCGACCAGCTCGTGTGAAAGCCGATGAACCCAACGCACCCGACTTCTAGGAGCACCCCATGACGCAAACTCGAAGCTGGTCAACGCTGAGCCTCGACCAGGGCCTGGCGATGAAGACCGCCGCCACCCGACTGAGCACGCAGTTCAATGGCGTCTTCGGCCAGGAGACGATCGAGCGTTTCCTGCACTCCTCCTTCGACCAGTTCGCGGGGAAAGCCTCGGTGTCCCGATTCCTACCCCTGCTGGCCGAGCGGTTCGCCCGGCAACGACTGCACGCCCTTGCCAAGGTCGAAGGTCTGCATGACGACGGCAAACCCGCCGTGTTGTTCCTGTGCGTGCACAATGCCGGCCGTTCGCAGATGGCGATGGGATTCTTCACCGATCTCGCCGGCGACCGCGCGGTCGCTTGGTCCGGTGGTTCGGAGCCGGCCAGTTCGGTGAACCCGGCGGCGGTCGAAGCGATGCGTGAGCGCGGGATAGACATCTCGACCGAGTACCCCAAGCCGTGGACCGATGAGGTGGTCCGCGCGGCCGATGTGGTGATCAGCATGGGCTGCGGCGATGCCTGCCCGATCTTTCCGGGGAAGAGGTACGAGGAGTGGGTGCTCGAGGACCCGGCCGGGCTTGGCATCGAAGCGGTGCGACCGGTGCGCGACGAGATCGAACGACGGATA
>JACCQS010000188.1 GCA_013814015.1 Geodermatophilaceae bacterium
TTGGAGCAGCTGAACATTCCGAACGAGGTCGGCCCGTGCGTGTCGCGTGCGGCGGCGAACCCGGACGCCACCCGGTCGAGGGCCGCATCCCAGGTTGCAGGTCGGAGTTCGCCGTTCTCCCGGACCAGCGGCTGGGTGAGCCGGGGTAGGGCCGGTCGTCTGCGTCGAGCCATCAGCGGGGCCTTTCGTCTGCAACAAAGACTTAGATCATGGGCGCGTTCCGAGGATAGCTCACCCTGAGGAGACTCAGTTTCCTGAGAAGAAACACGAGCTCGGGTGGCGAGCGACCGAGCGCCCGGGAGGGAGGGCAGGCCCGGCTAGCGCCCGAAGGGCGCGTTCGTGCGGAGCACGTCATGTCTTCGTGCGGAGGCGGACGGGAATCGAACCCGCCTGACCCGGATGCCGGGCCACGTCGGTTTTGAAGACCGCGGGGGCCACCAGGCACCCTCACACCTCCGCATCGCAGCTTAGTGTTCGCCGAGGCCGGCGCATGTGGATCGGCGGAACTCAGCGGTCTGGAATGGCTTCGACCGGCCCGGCGCCCAGCGCTACGACGTCGCCGACCACAACGATGGCCGGAGATCGGAGACCTTCCTCGCGCACGACGGCCGCCACCACGGCCAGAGTGGTCCGTACGGTCCGCTGCTCCGAGGTCGTCCCGTCACAGATCACCGCGACCGCCGTGTCCGCGCCTCGACCGAAGCCGACGAGTGTCTCGGCGATCGCAGCCAGGTGCGTCATCGCCATGAGCAGCACCAGTGTTCCGCGCAGCCGCCCGACGGCCTCCCAGTCGACCTTGGATGTGGGATCGTCGGGCCGGACGTGGCCGGAGACGACGACCACCTCCTGGCTCACGCCCCGATGGGTCACCGGCACACCGGCCAGCGCCGGTACGGCGAATGCGCTACTCACCCCGGGCACCACATCGCAGCGCACCCCGGCCGCCGCGCAGGCCAACAGTTCCTCGTAGCCGCGGCCGAACACCATCGGGTCGCCACCCTTGAGCCGCACGACGTACCTTCCCGCCTGCGCGTGTGACACGAGGAGTTCGTTGATCCCCTCCTGGGCCATGGAGCGGCGGTAGGGCAGTTTCGAGGCATCGACCAGTTCGACCTCGGGTCCGAGTTCGTCCAGCAGCGCCTGCGGTGCGAGGTGGTCGGCCACGACAACGTCGGCATCGCGCAGCGCCTGCCATCCTCGAACCGTGATCAGGCCGGGGTCGCCGGGACCACCGCCAACAAGGACCACACCGGGTTCCTTGCGGCGGCGCGGCGCGGGCAACGACCCCTCCTGAAGCCGGTGGACAACGTCGTCCCGGACCGAGGCGGCTCGGCCCGGGTCGCGGTCGCCGGAGACTGCGACGGTGATTCCGTCGTAACGACCGACGGCCGGAGTCCATGCACTCGAGGCAAGGCCGTCGTCGGCCTGGGCACAGAAGACTCCGCTTCGCTCGGCATCCTCGGCGACTGCGATGTTGACTGCAGCATCCTCGGTGGCGGCCACCGCGTACCAGGCGCCGGCCAGGTCACCCTCGGCGTATGGCCGAGGCAGCCACTTGATCCGGCCGGCGTCGGACAAAGCCTGCACCATGGTGGTGACCGTGGGCGATACCAGGACGACATCGGCATCAGCGTCGAGCAGACCCGAGACGCGTCGGGAAGCGACGCGCCCTCCGCCGATGACCACGACGCGGCGTCCGGCCAGGCGCAACGCCACCGGATACAGGCTCATCGATGCTGCTCCGGATGCTGATGCGGGCGCTGCAGCGCTCCGACGCGCTGTTCGTGCCCCGGCCACGGGGTCCGGTACACACAGCAGTCACAGTTCATCCGAGCCTGACCAGCCAGTGCCTCGGCGTAGCGCTCGAGGACGAGCCGCGCGACCGCGTCGGTATCGCCCAGCGGCTCGGTCAGCTTCACCCCGGCCGCCGCGGTGGCCACGGAGTCCAGGAGCCGACCTGGGGCCAAGAAGTACGCCGCGACGGCTATCGGCTCGTACCCGAGGCGGCGCACCCGAGACACCGCCTCGGAGACGGTCGGACCGGTCGCCGAAGCGAAGCCGACCTCGACCGGTCCAGCCCGGCGCACTTCCCAGAGCAGCCGGGCGACCTTGGCCACCTCTCCATTCGCGTCCGGGTCGGTCGAGCCGGCGCCGGCGAGCACGATGGCGCTTTCGGGCGCGACACCCGAGGCTGTCAATTGCTGCTGCAGAGCCTCGACCAGCAGCGCATGTGGCCCCAGCACCCGGCCGTAACTGATCCGCAGGCCCGGATGCCGGACCCGTGCCGCCGCGATCGCCCCCGGAATGTCGCCCTTGCTGTGCGCGGCGGCCGAGAGCAACAACGGTAGGACGACCGCTGAGGCAGCTTCCTCACCCAACGAGGACAAGGCTTGGGAGATCGAGGGACTCATGTGGTCCACATAGGACTGTCGCACGTCGGTGTCGGGGGCGAGCGAGCGGATGCGGTGCACGAGCCGATCGAGAACCTCGCCGGCGCGGGGGTCCCGCGAACCGTGTGCTGTCGCCAGCAACACGGGCCGGGTCCGGCGCCGTGCCGGCAGCGGAACCTGGATGGAATTGAGCTGTGGCACGGTGCCTCCGCGATCGGCAGATCGTGGGGGGCCGTTCCCATGCGGCGAGGCCAGGGACGGCGCCCGGTGACGCGGGGAGTGCTGGGACTGCCCGCTGGACGTCAGGCGGGAAGACAGATCGCGCTGCAGACACGGAGCAGATCCACGTGCCGGCGCGCGGTCAGTCCGGAGGGGGGCATGTTTGCAGGGTACTGACCTCGGCTCAGGGCACAGAATCGGTGTGATCGAAGTCGCACCGACCCGGCGGCATTCGCCTTTGCGGGGTGTGGCAACCTAACGCACATGTCAGCCTCCGTGGCGTTGACTTCGCGACTGCACATCGACCTGCAGCGCATCAACTCCTCCGTGTGTCACGCGGCCCCGCTCCTTCGCCGTCGCATCCTGACGTAGCCCGCCTCTCTTCGGCGGCGCCGCGCGCCCCGACTGGAGAGGTCCACCCCCGTGCTACCCATAGCATCACCGTCCGTACGCCCCCCGAAACCCGCCAAGGGTCAGGGCCAGTGGGCGCTGGGCTACCGCGAGCCGCTGAACCCCAACGAGCGGATGAAGCGGGATTCCGACGGTCTCGCGGTCCGACAGCGCATCATCGACATCTACTCGCGCACCGGTTTCGACGGCATCGACCCGGCAGATCTTCGTGGCCGCTTTCGTTGGATGGGCTTGTACACCCAACGCGCACACGGGATTCCGGGGGGGCGTACCGCCGTCCTGGAACCCGAGGAGCTCGAGGATCGCTTCTTCATGCTGCGGATCCGGATCGATGGAGGTCAGCTGTCCCCGGCGCAGTTGCGAGTGATCGCAGGAATCAGCATCGAGTTCGGCCGCGACGTCGCCGACGTCACCGACCGGCAGAACATTCAGCTGCACTGGATCCGGATCGAGGACGTGCCCGAAATCTGGCGGCGACTGGAGAGCGTGGGCCTGTCCACGACCGAAGCTTGCGGGGACACCCCGAGAGTGATGCTGGGCTGCCCGCTGGCCGGAGTCACCGACGACGAGCTGATCGATGCGACGCCGTACCTCGACCAGGTTGTCAGCTCCTACCTCGGCGATCCGGCATTCTCCAACCTTCCCCGCAAGTACAAGACCTCGATCTCCGGTTGCAGCCAGCACTGCACGAACCACGAGATCAACGATGTCGCCTTCGTCGGCGTCCGGGGGCGCGACGGCCGGGTCGGCTTCGACCTGTGGGTCGGGGGCGGGCTGTCCACGAACCCGCGGCTGGCCGAGCGGTTGAACGTCTTCGTGGCACCCGAGCGCGTCGCGCAGGTCTGGGCAGGAGTCACTGCTGTCTACCGGGACTACGGTTATCGGCGCTCACGTACCCATGCTCGGCTCAAATTCCTGCTGGCCGACTGGGGGCCGGAGGAGTTCCGTCGAGTCCTGGAGACCGAGTATCTCTCCTCCCCACTGCCGGACGGCCCCGAGCCGGCACCCAGCAGTGACGCGGACCGAGACCACGTCGGCGCCCATCGGCAGAACGACGGCCTGTTCTACGTCGGCTTCGCCCTGCGCTCGGGGCGCACGAGCGGGTCGCAACTCGGCCGAATAGCTGAGCTGGCATTGCGGTACGGCGACGGCCGGGTCCGCACTACCGCTCGGCAGAAGCTGGTGATCCTCGGCGTACCGCAGGCAAGGGTCGAGTCGCTGGTCGCCGAGCTGGCAGCCCTTGACCTGCCGGTACGGCCGTCGGCCTTTCGCCGCGGCACCATAGCCTGCACGGGGTTGGAGTTCTGCAAGCTTGCCATCGTCGAGACCAAGGCCCGTGCCGACTGGCTCTACGCCGAGTTGGAGCGTCGACTGCCCGACTTCGAGGAGTCGCTCTCGATCAACGTCAACGGCTGTCCCAATTCCTGTGCCCGATTCCAGGTCGCCGACATCGGGCTGAAGGGCATCGTCGTCCGAGGCAAGGACGGCTCGGATGCGGAAGGGTTTCAGGTGCACCTCGGAGGACACCTCGGGCTGCAGCCCGCCCTCGGCCGCAAGTTCCGCGGGCTGAAGGTGCCGGCCGACGAAGCTGCGGACTACCTCGAGCGGGTGCTGCGCGGCTTCCAGGAGCGAGGCAAACCCGCTGAGCGGTTCTCGGCCTACGTCGCCCGGGCGGACGAGGAGTGGCTCCGGTGACGTCGTCGCGCCAGCCACGGCACGCCCCGCCGTTCCACTGCCCGTTCTGCGGCGAGGAGGACATCCGCCCCCACGGCGAGGATCCCGGGCAATGGCGATGCGGCTCCTGCACCCGGGTCTGGAAGCTGAGTTTCGTCGGCCTCGCACCAGCGGCCTCCGACGTTGCCGGTGTGCTTATGGCGGCGCCCGCGAACGAGCATTCCCGGCTGCGGGCGCTGGTCGAGCAGGGCTCCCGTGACCTGGACGGTGCCGGGCCGCAGGAAGTACTGCGGTGGGCCGATCATCAGTTCGGGGCCGCGCTGGCCATCGCCTCCTCGATGACCGATGCCGTACTCGCGCATTTGGCTGCGCATAGCGCTCCGAAAGCGAAGATCGTCTTCCTCGACACCGGTTATCACTTCGCCGAGACGATCCAGACGGCCCGGGCCGTCGCCGCGTCCGTCGCACTCGAGGTCCTCGTCGTCCGTCCTGAGCGGACCGTCGCGGGTCAGGACGAGGAGCACGGCCCCCGCCTCTACGATCGCGATCCCGATCTGTGCTGCGCCTTACGCAAGGTCGCGCCGCTGTCCCGAGCGTTGCAGCCGTTCTCGGCATGGGCCGCCGGCATTCGACGCGACGATTCCGACAGTCGCCGGGACACCCGAGTGGTCCACTGGGACGGCGAGCGCGGCATGGTCAAGATCAACCCCCTCGTCCACTGGACCCAGTCCGAGGTCGACGACTACATCGCCGAGAACGACGTGCTGGTCAATCCGCTCGTCAGCGACGGGTACCCGTCCATCGGCTGCGCTCCCTGCACCCTGCGGGTGGCACCCGGCCAGGGTCCGCGCTCCGGGAGATGGGCCGACCTGGCCAAGACCGAGTGCGGCCTGCACGCCTGACGGCCAAGGCTGATCATCGCTCAGAGCACTCGGAGTCCGGCCGGTTCGCTCGGCGGTTTCGGGTGGCTTTCGCACGGTCGGCGAGTTCGTCGTCAACTGGATAGCCGACCTCGACCAGTGTCAGTCCATGAGCTGGCGCCACCTGTACGTCCCCGGCCCGGCTCTGCAGGTCCAGCAGCGAGGCAGGCCAGTGCGGGGATCGGCGACCGTCCCCGACCGACAGCAGCGCGCCCATCAG
>JACCQS010000189.1 GCA_013814015.1 Geodermatophilaceae bacterium
AGGGCACGATCATCGTCAACGGGAAGACCCTGAACACGATGAGCAGCCGCCAGGTGCCCAAGCTGCGTCGCACCATGGGCTGTGTCTTCCAGGACTTCCGGCTACTGCGCAACAAGACGGTGAGCGAAAACGTCGCGTTCGCCCTCGAGGTGATCAATAAGCCCAAACGGACCATCATCAAGGTGGTCCCCGAGGTCCTCGAGATGGTCGGACTGGACGGCAAGGCCGAACGGATGCCGCACGAGCTGTCCGGGGGCGAGCAACAGCGGGTCGCGATGGCCCGCGCCTTCGTCAACCGGCCGCTGGTCCTGCTCGCCGACGAGCCGACCGGCAACCTCGACCCCGAGACCAGCCAGGACATCATGCTGCTGCTGGAACGGATCAACCGAACCGGTACCACGGTGGTCATGGCCACCCACGACTCCAACATCGTCGACTCGATGCGCCGCCGCGTCATCGAACTCAGCATGGGCAAGGTAAGTCGCGACCAGTCCCGAGGGGTCTACGGCGTTGGTCGCTGAAGCCCCGCCGAAACGTTAGGAAGCCATGCGCGTCAATTTCGTCGTCTCAGAGGTGGCAGCCGGTCTGCGGCGCAACCTCACGATGACGATCGCCATGATCATCACGACCGCCATATCCCTGGGTCTGCTCGGCGCCGGACTGCTCATCGCGCGGCAGATCTCGGAGATGAAAGAGATCTACTACGACAAGATCCAGGTGTCGATCTTCCTCAACGACGACATCAGCGAAGACGAGCGCACCGCCATTCGGGGGGACCTCGAGGGCTCCCGCGAGGTCGAGGACTTCCTGTACGAGAGCAAGGACGAGGCCTACGCCCGGTTCCAGCAACAGTTTCGCGAGCAGCCCGAACTTGTGGCCAACACCCCGTCCGACGCATTGCCGGCTTCCTTCCGGGTCCAACTGGTCAATCCGGAGCGCTACCCAGTCATCAACGAGGCCTTCGCCGGGATGGACGGGGTCGACGAGGTCAAGGACGAGGGCGACTTTCTGGACCGGCTCTTCGGGCTGCTCAACGGGATGCGTAACGCCACGATCGCGGTCGCCATCGTGCAGGCGCTTGCGGCATTGCTGTTGATCTCCAACACGATCCAGCTCGCCGCGTTCAACCGGCGGACCGAGACGTCGATCATGAGGCTGGTCGGCGCGTCCCGGTGGTACACCCAGCTGCCGTTCATCCTCGAGGCGGCGTTGGCCGGTCTGCTCGGGGCCATCCTCGCCTTCGGTGGGCTCGCGCTGACCAAGGTGCTCTTCGTCGACCGGACGCTGGCCGGCCCGATCAGTTCGGGCATCATTCCGCCGGTGGAGTGGAGTTCGATCCTCATGATCAGCCCACTGATCGCCTTGGCCGGGGTGGGTCTGGCCAGCATCGCCGCGTACGTCACGCTGCGCCTGTACGTTCGCTTGTAATCCGCTGCGCCCGTAGCTTCACTGTCATGCCCCGCGAATCCGGTCGAAAGCTGATCGCGCAGAACCGCAAGGCGCGCCACGACTACTCGATCACCGACACCTACGAGGCCGGTCTGGTGCTGGTGGGCACCGAGGTCAAGTCGCTGCGATTGGGCCGGGCCTCGCTGGTCGACGGGTACGCAACGATCGACGACGGCGAGGTGTGGCTGCGCGGGGTGCACATCCCCGAGTACACCGAGGGCACGTGGACCAACCACGAGCCGCGGCGAAACCGAAAGCTGCTGCTGCACCGCGAGGAGATCGCCAAGCTGATCGGCAAGACCCAGGAGGGCGGCGCCACGCTGGTACCGCTGGAGATGTACTTCAACGACGGCAAGGTCAAGGTCACCCTGGCCCTGGCCAAGGGCAAGAAGGCCTACGACAAACGGCGAGACCTGGCCGATCGGGACGCCCAACGGGAGATCGCGCGGGAGTTCGGCCGTCGCCGCAAGGGCCGTGCGTGACCGAAGCGTCGGACACAAGAGGGCCGGGCTCCGACGCGGACGTCCCCGGCTACTGGGCCGCGTTGGGTTTGCCCGGGCTGATCGACAGCCACATCCACTTCCTTCCAGATGCCATGCAGCACAAGGTTTGGGCCTACTTCGACAACGCCCAGACCCACTACGGTTCGGGGTGGCCGGTGCACTACCGGCTGCCGGTCGAGCAGCGGTTGGACGTCCTCACCGCCCTTGGCGTACGCGCGTTTCCGACGTTGCCCTATCCGCACAAGCCGGGCATGGCGGCCTGGCTCAACGACTGGTCGGCGGACTTCGCGCGGCGCGACCCGCGGATCCTGAAGTCGGCGACGTTCTATCCCGAGCCCGGCGTCGAGGCCTACGTGGGCCAAGCACTCCAGCGGGGTGCCCGGGTCTTCAAGGTGCACGTCCAGGTCGGGGGCTTCGACCCGCGCGACCCATTGCTCGAGCCGGTCTGGGGCATGCTGGCCGAGGCCGGCGTTCCGATCGTGACGCACTGCGGATCCCGGCCGATTCCAGGCTCGTTCACCGGCGCCGACCCGATCGCCGAGGTACTGACCCGACACCCAGGTCTGTGCCTGGTGATCGCACACATGGGCATGCACGAATATGCCGCGCATCTGGATCTGGCCGCCGCACACCAGCGCGTCTATCTCGACACCACGATGTTCGCGACGGCATTCACCGAGGTGTTCGCGCCCTTCGACCGGGCGCTGCTGCCTCGACTGGCCGACCTCGGCGACCGGATTCTGTTCGGCAGCGACTTCCCGTCCATCCCGTACCCGTACGCCACCCAACTGGCCGCGTTGCACGATCTCGACCTCGGCGAGGACTGGCTGCGGCGGGTGCTGTGGCACAACGCCGCCGCCCTGTTCGGAATCTCCACGTGACGAGCGGGCGCGCTGACCTCAGCGCCGTCGAATTCGACGCGTTGCGCGATCGGCTGCTCCAGGTGGCCGAGCGTGCGCGTCGGGACTTGGCCTCCTTGACGGGTGACTTCAACGCGATCGTCGCTGCCTCGGCACAGTCCAATGCCGACGACGAACACGATCCCGAAGGCAGCACGATCGCCTTCGAGCGTGCCCAGGTGAGCTCGCTCACCGACCGTGCCCGAGCGGCGGAGTCGGAGTTGGCGCAGGCGTTGACTCGGTGGGAGGCAGGCACGTACGGATACTGCGAGATCTGCGGCGCCCCGATCGGATACGAACGGCTGCTGGCCAGACCCGCCACGACTCGCTGCATCCTGCACGCCTGAGCTGCGGACTTCTGGCTGTGAAATCCAGTCGACGTAACGTCGTTGGCCACCTACCGTGCCATTGCGATGACTACCGACGCGAGGAATGTCCAGGGGTCGGTCGAGCTGACCTGGCAGCCCATGCGAGGCGCGGACGTGGCTGCGCTGACCGCGCTCATGGCAGCCGCCGAGGCCGTGGACCAGACGGAGGAGCGATCTGACGAGGACGACGTCGCCGAGCATTTCCTGAGCGGTCTGATCGATCTCGACGCCGACACCCGGCTGGTCTGGGACGGCGAGGAACTGATCGGATATGCCGAGGTGGTCGGCCAACGCCAGGTACGCGAGGTCCATTCGATCTGGCTTGGCGGCACGGTTCACCCCGACCGGCGGCATCAGGGTGTCGGTCGACAACTGCTGGCCTGGCAGCTCGGTCGTGCCGAACAACTGCACGCGCAGCGGCATCCGACGGTCCCCGCGACTGTGATGTGCGACGTGACGCAGACCAACGTCGGTCTGACGGCCCTGGCCCGGACCGAGGGACTCGAGGAGATCCGCTTCTGGTTCGAAATGATGCGTCCACTGGACACCGATCTCCCGCTCCCGCCCGCACAAGCGGCCCGGGGGGTACGGATCGATACCTACGACACCGGCCGGGACGAAGAAGTTCGCCAAGCCCATAACACCGCCTTTTCGGGCCACTTCGGTTCCACCGAGCGCGACCACGAGGAGTGGAAGGGGTACTTCACCGGTGCCCGGGCCTTCCGCCCGGACCTGTCGCTGCTTGCCGTCACCGACGATCAGGATGCGGCGATCGCCGGCTACCTGCTGACCTACGTCTACGAGGTGGACGTCGTGGCCACCGGTCGGCGGGAGGTCTATATCGGCCAGATCGGCACCCTGCCGTCCCTCCGCGGGCGGGGCGTCGGGTCGGCGTTGCTGGCAACCGGCTTGACGAACTGGTCTGCGGCCGGTCACCAGGAGGCCTATCTCGGCGTGGACGCGGCCAACGAGACCGGGGCTCTCGGCCTCTACGAGCGGGCCGGATTCGCGGTGCACAAGCGTTCGACGAGTTGGGGCCGCCGGATTTCCGCCCAGAGTTAGGACCGGCAGGACTGCGGTCGGTCGGAGGCAGGTCCTACGGTCGGGCTGTGGATGAGACCAGACAGCTGATCGAGCGGTTCTTCGCTGCCTTGGAAAGCCGGGACTGGGCGAGATTTGCCGAGGTGCTGCATCCCGACGTCGTCTACGAGATCCCGCAGAGTCGGGAGCGGATCCATGGCCGGGACCGGTACGTGCAGTTCAATCGGGAGTTCCCCGGCGATTGGCATCTGGCTCCGACCTCCGTCCTGGTCGAGGGGGCGGCCGGCGTCGGCCGCTTCGACTGGCGGCTGGGGCAGGGTCGGACCGAGGAGGCGTTCGCGTTCTTCGGCGTACGCGAGCGACTGTTGGCGACGGTCACCGATTTCTGGCCTGAGCCCTACGACCCACCGACCGGCCGTGAGCACTTGACGCAACGTTGGTGACGGACTCCGCTCCCGCAGGGACGCCGACCGTGTTGGTGGTCGACATGGCCAACGTCGTCGGCTCGGTGCCCGACGGCTGGTGGCGGGATCGCGTCGGAGCAGCTCAGCGGCTGCTGACCAGCCTGGCTGCGTTGTCCGGCCGTACGGTCCCGGGCCCGGTCGGGCAGCTGGTACGGATCGTGCGCATCGTCGCGGTCCTCGAGGGGAAGGCAAACCGCGCGATCATGGACTACGGTCGTGAGTCCGAGAGTCCGGAGATCGTTCGCGCGACCGGGTCGGGCGACGACGCGATCGTGGCTCTGGCCAGGACCGCGGCGGCGGCGGCGGCCGGAGAATCGGTGCTCGTGGTCAGCGCCGATCGGGGATTGCGCGCACGGTTGCCGGCAGCGGTTGGGACCGCCGGCCCAGGCTGGCTCAACGGCTTGCTCGGCCGATCACAAACGGAGGCGGAACGACCCTAGAGGGCTTGCAGCTGCTGGATCACGAATACCAGGGACGAAGAGCAAGAGGCCCAACGGCACCAGGCCCACTCGCTTGTCGACCTTGCCGGGGGCGAACGCGGCCAATGCGAAACAGACAGCCGAGGCGAGGTACAGAAGCAGGTAGATCACAGTCATGGC
>JACCQS010000274.1 GCA_013814015.1 Geodermatophilaceae bacterium
TGTGCTCCGCGGCGATGCGCACCTGTCCGGCGATCGCGGCCCCTCGCCGCCGCGCCGCGACGGCGACCTCCTGGCGGGCCCGGCTGGCCAGCTCCTGGCCGGCGGCGCGGTGCAGTGAGTCCGCGCGACTGCGCAGCGCGCGCGAGCGTTCCTCGGTACTACGTTCGGCCAGCCGGAGCTCCATCTCCTCCTGGCGGCCTCGAGCGACGGCGCGCTGCAGCTGGTCACGATCGGTGGTGGAAGGTTCGTCGGCGGATGGGGCCACCTGAGCGGCCTGCCAGCGCTCTTCCAGTTCGGCCAGTCCAGCGAGGTCCGCATCGCGCGCCCGCTCGGCCGCCTCGCGCGAATGCTCGAGCCGGGAGGCCTCCGCGGCCGCCGATCGGGCCGCCGTGCCGAGGTCACCGAGACGCTCGGCCACTGCTGAGTGCGCCGCATCCGACTCGTGCAGCGCAGCGAGCGCACTCTCGACGGCGCCCGATCGCCGGGCCGCGAGCTCACGCGCCTCCTCCAGCTGACCCTGCAACCGGGCGCTGCGGGCTTGACTGGCGGCGTGCTCGCGCTGCGCATCCTCCAGCGCGGCTACGACTTCGATGGCGCTGGGCCCGCTGACCGACCCGCCGAAGGACCAATGAGTCCCGAGGAGGTCACCAGCCGCGGTCACCACGCGCAGCCTCCGGTGGATCTCGACCAGCCGTACCGCCTCGGTTATCTCCGAAACGACCGCGACCCGATCCAGGGCAACAGCGAGGGCTGAGTCGAGTTCGCTGGGTGCGGTGACCAACTCCCGAACCCATCGGGCACCGGTGGGCAGGGAAGGCCAGCTCTCGATCGGACCGGCCTCAGCACCGCCGCCCACCAGCACCCCGGACCGGCCGGCATCATGGCTTCTCAGATAGGTCAACGCGGCGGCAGCATCGCGTGGCGTCCGTACCGCAATGGCATCGGCGATCGGTCCGAGCGCGGCCGCGACCGCGACCTCGTATCCCGGCTCGACGCGCAACAGCGCCGACAGCGAGCCGAGCACTCCGGACAGGTCCTGCTCGGCGGCCAATAAGGCTCCGGCGCCATCCTTGCGGTGCAGCCCTTCGGCCAGCGCCTCGGCACGAGCCTGCCATGCGTCGCGGTGGCGTTCGGCTTCCCGTTCGGCGTCGATCAGCCGGGCGACCTCGGTGGCGGTGGCCTCGTAGGCAGCAACTGCCGCCTCATGCCGGGCGTCGAGGTTCTGCTCGGAGTCGCCCAACTCCCCGATCTGGCCTTCTACGGCCGCAAACTGCGCTGCGGCCTGCTCGGCGCGGGTGCGGGCCTCGCCCACGGCAGCGGTCAGCCGGCTGATCTCGTCCTCGGCAGCGCCGGCCCGGCTGCGAAACGCCTGCAAGTCACCAGCCAAGCGGGCCAATCCCTCTCGGCGATCGGCCTGCGCTCGGGCCGCCCGGACCAGTTCGTCCTCAGCCTGGCGAAGCTCATCCTCGAGGTCAGCCCGAGCAGACACGGCGGCACTGAGCCGGTCGCGCTCGCCGGCCAGATGCAGGTCGAGTTCGGCGCGCTCGACCTCCACTGCCACCGCCTCGGCCTCGAGGGCTTCCGGATCACGCCCGGGCGGCGGCTCGGGCAGCGGTGTCGACAGGTGCCGGGCGCGCTCGGCAGCAAGCTGATGCGTGCTGCGCAGCCGCTCACTCAGGGACGAGAGCTGATACCAGATCTCTTGAGAGCGGGCCAGCGCCGGCGAGGTCTGCGCCAAGCCGCTCTCCAACTCTGCCTCGCGAGCGTTGGCTGTACCTAGCTGGGCTTCGACCTCGCTGCGGCGACCGCGGATCAGCTCCTCGTCGGCGAGTTCCTTGTTCAACGCGTTGCGAAGGGTGACCAGATCGTCGGCCAGCAGCCGGAGCCGGGCATCACGCAAGTCGGCCTGGACCGACTGGGCTCGGCGAGCAACCTCGGCTTGGCGTCCGAGCGGCTTGAGCTGGCGGCGCAGTTCCTCGGTCAGATCCCCGACCCGGTCGAGATTGACCTGCATGGCGTCAAGCTTGCGGATCGCCTTCTCTTTGCGCTTGCGGTGTTTGAGAACACCAGCGGCCTCCTCGATGAAACCGCGGCGCTCCTCAGGGCGCGCGCCGAGTACCGCGTCGAGCTGCCCCTGGCCGACGATGATGTGCATCTCGCGGCCGATGCCGGAGTCGGAGAGCAGTTCCTGGATGTCGAGCAAGCGGCAGGACGATCCGTTGATCTCGTACTCACTCTCGCCCGAGCGGTACATCCGGCGGGTGATCGAGACCTCGGTGTACTCGATCGGCAGCGCGCCGTCGGTGTTGTCGATGGTGAGAATCACCTCGGCCCGGCCCAACGGCGCGCGACCAGCCGTCCCGGCGAAGATGACGTCTTCCATCTTTCCGCCGCGCAGGCTCTTGGCACCCTGCTCGCCCAGCACCCACAAGATGGCGTCCACGACGTTGGACTTCCCGGAACCGTTCGGGCCGACGACCGCGTTCATGCCCGGTTCGAAGCGAAGGGTCGTCGATGACGCGAAGGACTTGAAGCCCTTCAACGTCAGACTGGACAGATGCACGCGGCTCCAGAGCGGGTCGGGGAAAGAACTCCTCTGGCCGGCACGACGGGGTTAGCGCAGTGGGGGAAGGGCCGTCCTGAGGTTATCCGAGCCGTTGCCGAAGACGGTGACCGGCGCGCCGTTCATGGCCACCGGTCGACGGAACGGCTCAGGCAGGAACCGGTGCCGAGGGTGCCGAAGCCTCGTCGGCCAGCCGGCGCAGGCCGTCACCGAGCAGCAGGTCACGCTCCTCGCGCAGGTGGGCTATCTCGGCCTCGAGGGCACGGATCCGGCGATGCAAGATCACCGTCTCCTCCATGAGCAGCGACGACGGGGTGGCAACGTGACCCAGGAGGGCCTTGGCCATGGGGAAATCCTCCGCTTGCAATGGGAAAGCCCGCGGGGTTGCTCGCGGGTGAGCGTTCTGAGAACTCTAGGGTGACACCCTCCCACCGTCCGGTCAACGGCTGATGCCCCCGACTCGAGGGCTCGGAGAAGTGAAGCTGGTCATATCCGGCTGCGTGGCCTGGGCTGACAGCGCGGGCAGGAGAAGCTCGACCGGTTCATAAAGGCCTCCCGGCGCATGGGCGTCCCACACCGTGAACACGGCAGGTCTCCCCGTCCATAGGCGTTCAGCGACCGGGAGAAGTAACCGCTTTCCCCGTTCACGTTGACATACAGCGAGTCGAAGCTGGTGCCTCCCTGGGCCAGCGCCTCGATCATCACCTCGCGGACAGCACCGACCAACTCCCTGGCTTGGGCCACGGAAAGTCGAGACGTTGCCCGACCGCCGTGCAACCCCACTCGCCACAGCGCCTCGTCGGCGTAGATGTTGCCGACCCCGCTGATCAGCGTCTGATCGAGCAAGGCGCGCTTGATCTCGGTACGGCGGCGCCTGAGCCGGCTGATGAACACCGTCTCCTCGAAGAGCGGATCGAGCGGGTCGCGGGCTATGTGGCCCAGACCCGCCGGTAGGAAGTCCGGGGGCTCGCCTCCGGGTTCTACCCACAATCCGCCGAAGGTCCGCTGGTCGACGAAGCGCAGATCCGGGCCGCCGCCGGAAAACTCGAGAACGACCCGCAGGTGTGGGCCGTCCGGGGTGGCCGGTGGCGCGATCAGCAACTGGCCGCTCATCCCGAGGTGGGCGAGCAGGACCTGCCCGTCGGACAGCGGCAGCCAGAGGTACTTTCCGCGGCGAGCGGCAGCCCGTACGGTGCGTCCGCCCAAGGCGGCCTCGAATTGGGTAGGGCCGCCGACGAATCTACGGATCGCCCGCGGATGCCGCACCGAGACCGAGCTGATCTCTCGCCCGACGACCCACCGGGCCAAGCCCGCTCGGACGACTTCGACCTCTGGCAGTTCAGGCATTCCGGCTCGGGCTATTCCGTTGCGCCGCGAAGCGTCGAGAGCTCCTGCCAAGTCTGCTCTGCCGCCTGCTGCTCGGCGTCCTTCTTGCTCCGACCGACCCCGCTGCCGTAGCGCTGACCGCCGAGGTCGACGTAGGCGGTGAACGTCCTTGCGTGATCGGGGCCGTCGTGGATGACCCGATAGTCGACGACGCCCAGACCCAGGCGGGCGGTCAGTTCCTGCAAGCTGGTCTTCCAGTCCAGGCCAGCGCCTTTGGTCGCCGCTTCGTCCAGCAGATCGGAGAACAGCCGGCGCACCAGCGAGCTGACTGCGGGCAGCCCGCAGTCGAGGTAGATGGCGCCGAGCAGAGCCTCGAAGGCGTCGGCCAGGATGCTGTCCTTGTCCGCGCCGCCGGTGGACCTCTCGCCGGCGCCCAGCCGTAGAGCGGCGCCCAGCCCGTACCGTCCGAGACCGCGGGCCAGCTCAGCCAGAGCGCGCATATTGACCACCGAGGCGCGCAGCTTGGCCAACTGTCCCTCGGGGAGATCGGGATTGGCCCGATAGAGGGTGTCGGTGATGATCAGTCCGAGCACGGAGTCGCCCAGAAACTCCAACCGCTCGTTGGTCGGCAGGCCGCCGTGCTCATAGGCGTAGGAGCGATGGGTCAATGCAAGAGTGAGGATCTCGGCATCGATCGGGATGCCGAGCGCATCGAGAAGGGCGGCGCGGCCCGGATCGGTCGCTTCGATCGCAACGTCGGGTTCCGGACGGTTCGCCGGCGGATCGGTCACCGCAATTGCCCCGCTGGGAACCTCGGGGCTAGACCGAGAGAACTTCGTTGCCCTTGTACTGACCGCAGTGCGGACAGGCCTCGTGTGGGGGCTTGACCCGGCCACAGGCGCGGTTCGGGCATGGCGTCAGCGTGGGCGCGGTCGCCTTCCAGTTCGCCCGGCGTGAGCGGGTGTTGCTGCGGGACTGGCGGCGCTTGGGTACGGCCACGGATCAACTCTCCTTTGTCTCTGGTACGTCGGCATCGCTGCCGGTGCTGGTTGCGTACTGTGCCAGCGCCGCCCACCTCGGGTCGACGGTGGAGTGCTGATGGTCCGGTGGCAGGTCGTCCCTCCGCTGGCCGCAGTCCACGCACAGTCCTGCGCAGTCCTCGCGACACAGTGGCGCCACCGGTAGGGCCAGGACCACGGCGTCGCGAACCAGCGGCTCGAGATCGATCGTGTCCCCGGTCAGTCGGCTGACCTCGTCCTCGTCGGTGGTCTCCGAGGTGGCGCTGTCCGGGTAGGCGAACAGTTCCACGACCTCGACCTCGACGGCGTCCTGGATCAGGTCGAGGCAGCGAGAGCACTCCCCGACGACCGGACCGGACACCGTCCCGGATACGAGCACACCTTCGACCACGGATTCCATCCGCAGGTCAAGGGTCAACTCGTTCCCGGCTTGGACACCGATCACATCCAGCCCAACATCCTGCGGTGTCCGGACCGTACGGTGCACCGGTAGCAACGATCCAGGACGGCGGCCCAACTCGCGGATATCCACGACGAACGGGCTGCGCGGCTTGCTGCGCGCGTGGGAAACCATGGTCTTTGTCATAACAGGGGTCGGCCGAGATCGGATCGGACCATCCACGAGGATACCCGACCGGCCGCAGGGCCGCCGCCCGGCCGCGAGGATGCGCCTGCCTCGGCGACGCGGCTCATCGCTGCCGGTTGGCGATCATCGCGCGATAAGCCACCCGCCGGAGCCCCTCCGGGATCAGCCGGTATCCGCCCCGTACGACGAGATTGCGCCCGTACTGCAGTGGCGTCGTGAAGCCTAGTCGGCGCAACCGCCGCTGCAGCGACAATTCCGAGCGCAGCAGTTTCAGTCCACCGCGCCGAGCGTAGGCACCGGCCCCCACCCGGTAGTTGACCAGCGGCTGGGCCAGATTCGCCGGTCGGGCACCGGCAGCGATCATCCGGGCAAAGAGCAGGTAGTCCTCCATCAGCGGCAGATCCTGGTAGCCGCCGGCAGCTTGCACCGCCCTGCGCCGATAGACCACCGTCGGATGATTGAACGGATCGTGGAAGCGTGCGGATCGAGCGATCTGTCCTGGGTCGGTGGGCGGCGTCCGGGTGCCCAGCAGGTCGGCCGGATCCGCGGGGTCGTGGACGAACTCGCGCAGCCCGGTACCCACGATGTCCGCTCCGGCTTCGAGCAGCGGCAACTGCTCGGCGAACCGGGTCGGTTCACTCACGTCGTCGGCGTCCATCCGAGCCACTACGTCGTACGAGCAGCGCGCCAGTCCAGCCACCAACGCGGGCCCGAGACCGAGATTGTCGGGGAGGGTGACGTGCACGACCGGAACCGGCGAGGTGGCGATCAGGGCGTTCAGGCAGTCCGACAACTCGGTTGGGATCGGGCCGTCCTGGACGACGACCACCTCGTCGGGGCGCCGGGTCTGGTTGTTGACCGTGCTGGTGAAGGCGTGCGCGAAGAACTCAGGCCGATCACCGGCATAGATGGCGATCAGCAGGGAGAACGGTTCCTTCGCCCCACCTTCGCCGCTGGCATCAACGGGTGTCGATGGCCGCAGTGGCAGGACGTCGGCCAGTAGCTGTCCGGACGACCGTGGGCCGGCCCGCAGACCGGCTGCCAGACCGCGTCGAGCCGCCCGCAGCAACAGCGGCCGGTCGGTCGAGCGGGCCACGGTGCGAATCCAGCGTCGCAGCGTCGAGCCCCCGTAGAGGACCCGTTCGGCCGGATTGAGCCCGGTACCGCGGGTGAACATCCAGATCTTGTTGCGCACCTCGAAGAAGAACCGGTCGCCGGGGTCTGCGTCGGTGTTGCCGAAGGTCTTGGTGTGGTGCTTCACGACGCTGCCCGGGCACAGCAGTCCGCGCCGCCCGCGAAGCAGTCGAGTGGTGAACTCGAAGTCGTCGTTCCAGAGGAAGTAGTCGACCTCAGGAAGGCCGCGCTCGCGCAGCACCTCGGCCGAGCACAGGATCGAGACGAACGATGCCGACCGGATCGGTGTGCCGCCGACGGCTTGGGCGGCGAGCTGTTCGGCTCGACGAGCGCCGGGCTTTGCACGCGGGGTGTTCATCGGGTGGTCTCGCCCGTCGGTCCAGACGACCCGGCTGGCCACGATCGACAGTCCCCGCGCCGAGTAGACCCGGCGCGTGGCCAGGAGAGCCTGCAACGCTGTCGGCTCGGGAATGGTGTCGTCATCCATCAGCCAGACGGACCCGGGATCGCGCTCCAGCGCGCGCACGATTCCCGCGGCGAATCCGCCGGCCCCCCCGAGGTTCCTCGCCAGTGTGACAACGTCCACTCGACCGGCGAACTGCTCGGCGAGTACAGCGGCCGTCTCGTCAGTCGATGCGTTGTCGACGACCACGACGA
>JACCQS010000278.1 GCA_013814015.1 Geodermatophilaceae bacterium
GCCCCCCGAGGAGTCGTCTCGCTGGGCGTCACCCTGTTTGCGTTCATCCTGATCTGCAACTTGCTGGCCGCCCTGCCCTCGGAGCCCTACCTCCCGCCACCCACGGCTGATGTCAACCTGGCGTACCCGATGATGCTGCTGGTGATCATCTGGGTACAAGTGGCGGGGATCCGCGCGAACGGCGCCAAGCGGCACTTCGGGCACCTGACCAAGCCCTACGCGTTCCTCGCGCCCTTCGAGTTCATCACCCAATACTTCGCGCGACCGGTTTCGTTGTCCCTGCGGTTGTGGGGCAACATCTTTGCCGGCGGGATCATGGTCTCGATCATCACTCTGCTGCCGGCCTACATCCTGTGGGCTCCCAACGTGGCCTGGAAGCTGTTTGACATGTTCATCGGCGTCATCCAGGCCCTGATTTTCACGCTGCTCACTGTCATATACTTCAGCGAAGCGGTGGGCAGTGACGAAGAGGCAGCGGCGCACTAGGCGTCGCTGCCTCTGTCCACCCGAAGACGATTCGTGACCATCCCGTCGAGGTCTGGCACGAGAAAGAACGAGGAGAAGACATGAGTGTGTCCAGTGTGCTGGCCGTGGCTGCCGAGGGCGGGGGCGACGGGACCCTGCTCGGTCTGGCGATGGTCGGCGGCGGCCTGGCGCTGGGCGGCGGCGCGATCGGTGCCGCGATCGCAGACGGCCTGGTCGGCTCGGCGATGATCCAAGGCGTCGCGCGTCAGCCCGAGGCGGCCGGCCGACTGAATACCACCATGTTCCTGATCATTGGTCTGGCCGAGGGCATGTACTTCATCAACCTGGCCTTCATGGCGCTGTTCGTGTTCGTAACTGGCGCAGCATAGAGCTGCTGCTCAATGACGACACGCGTGCTCGCGGCCGAGGGGGGTACGACCAACTTCCTGCTGCCCAACGCCACCATCTTCGTCGAGGCCGCGCTGTTCTTGATCGTCCTGTTCGTGTTCTACCGCTTTGTCGTGCCGCCGCTATCCCGAGCGCTGGACGAGCGGCAGGAGATGCTCCGCAAGCAGGTCCAGGATCGGGAGAAGGCGACCCGCACTCTGCAGGAGGCCAAGGAGCGCTACGAAGGGGAGCTGGCTGAGGCGCGCGCTGAGGCCGCCCGCATCCGAGACGCCGCGCGCGCAGATGCGGCGCGGGTCCGCGCCGAGCTGCGCGAGCAGGCCGACCGTGAGGTCGAAAGAATCCAGAGCGAGGGTGCGCAACAGTTGGCCGCTGCGCACGAGGAGACGACGCGTCGGCTTCGCGAAGAACTCGGGAGGCTGTCCACGCGCCTTGCCGAACGGGTCATCGGCGAGCCGGTCGATGATGATCGGCGCTCGACGGTGGACCGCTTTCTCGCCGAAGTCGAGCAAGCGCCGGCCGGCGGAGGCGGCAGCTGATGGCAGTCCTGATCTCCGAGATCTTCGCGTTTTTGATCATTCTCCTTGTGCTCTACCGGTACGTCTGGCCCAGCCTGTCGCGGATGGCTACCAAACAACAGGACGCCATTTCGCAGCAGGTCGATGCCAGCGAACAGGCCCAGCGCGACCACGAGGAGGCGCGGCGGCGCTTCGAGTCGGCACTGGCCGAGGCTCGCGACGATGTGGCCAAGATCCGCGACACCGCACGAGCCGACGCTGAACGGCTCCGAGAGGAACTGCGCGAGCAGGCCGACCGTGAGGTCGAACGGATCCGCCAACGGGGTGCCGAGCAGCTGATCGCCCAACGGGACCAGACGGTGCGCCAACTCCAGGGTGAGATGGGCGGGCTGATGATGGCACTGACCGAGCGAATTCTCGTCGAATCGCTGTCCGACGACGACCGCAGGGTCAGCACCGTCGATCGTTTTCTCGACGAACTCGACCAGATGTCAGGCTCGGAAACCGATCGAGTCGACGACCGGGAGTCCGCAGACCCCCCGGTGAGTACGACGTCTGGAAGTCAGGCTTGATGCAGGCGGCCAGTCGAGAGGCATTGCGAGCGGTCACGGCCGAACTCGAGAACGCCACCGAGGGACAGTCCGCTGACCTGCTGCTGACCCTGGCGGATGAACTCTTCGCGGTGGTCGACGTACTGGACACTCATACCTTCTTGCGTCGGGCGCTGGTTGACAGCTCGACCGACGCCGATGCCCGCGCGAGCTTGGCCGCGGCCATTTTCGGCGGCAAGGTCAACGAGCGGACCGAATCAGTGCTGGCGGCCGCGGTACGAGCGCGTTGGTCGCTGCCGAGTGAGTTCGCCGCGGGAATCGAGCGGCTGGCCGTACATGCCGCCTTTGGGTCGGCCGAGGCCGCGAACGCACTGGATACCGTGGAGGACGAACTCTTCCGGTTCGGCCGGATCGTCGCCGGTCGCCCTGAGTTGCAGCGCGCGCTGTCCGATCCGGCCGCGAGCAACACCCAACGAGCGGGCCTGGTGGATGCCCTTGTCGGCGGCAAGGTCCATCGCGTCACCGAACGGCTACTGGCCGCCAGGCTGACCGGCGCCCGTGCCCGCCAGGCTCAACAGACCATCGAAGAGCTCTCCGATCTCGCGGCCCTGCGCCGGGAGCGCTCGATCGCGCAGATCACCACCGCCATCGCAATCACCGATGAACAGGAGCAGCGACTGGTGGACAGCCTGTCGCGCATCTACAACCGGCGGATCGCACTTCAGATCTCCCTGGACCCCGACATTCTCGGTGGTCTCGTCATTCGGGTCGGCGATGAGATCATCGATGGAAGCATCCGATTCCGGCTCGCCGCGGCACGTCAGCGGCTGGTCCGTTGAGCCGAGAGGGCGGGAGCATCGCAGGGCCGTCCGCGGCCCCGAGCCGAGAGGGCGGGAGCATCGACCGAGCGCCAGCGAGGGAGGAGCGGACCGACCGGTGCGCGCAGCGCAAGAGGCGGACAAGTCGAGCGGACCGACTGGTGAGCGCAGCGAGCGAGGCGGACAAGCAATGAGCGGGGCGAAGCCGGTTTCATGACGCTGCGCCCCAGCCCGATTTCCACGTCATTTACCCAGACAGACAGGACCTTCACATGGCCGAGCTGACGATCTCCGCGGACGAGATCCAGAGCGCGATCGAAGAGTACGTCTCCTCTTTCACCGCGGACGCCTCGCGCGAGGAGGTCGGCACCGTGGTGGACACCGCGGACGGCATTGCGCACGTCGAGGGCCTGCCCTCGGCGATGACCAATGAACTGCTGGAGTTCCAGGACGGCGTCCTGGGCGTGGCGCTGAACCTCGATGTCCGGGAGATCGGCGCCGTGATCCTCGGTGACTACCAGGGCCTGGCCGAGGGTCAGCGGGTCACCCGCACCGGCCGGATCCTCTCGGTGCCGGTGGGCGATGCCTTCTTGGGTCGGGTGATCAACCCACTGGCACAGCCGCTGGACGGACTGGGTGACATCGAGAGCGACGAGGAGCGGGTCCTGGAACTGCAGGCCGCCTCGGTGATCGACCGACAGAGCGTGTCCGAACCGCTGCAGACCGGAATCAAGGCCATCGACGCGATGACCCCGATCGGGCGCGGACAGCGGCAGTTGATCATCGGAGACCGCAAGACCGGCAAGACGGCGGTCTGCGTGGACACGATCATCAACCAGAAACAGGCCTGGGCATCTGGCGACCCCAACGAGCAGGTCCGCTGCATCTACGTCGCCATCGGCCAGAAGGGCTCGACCATCTCGGGGGTCCGGGCGGCCCTGGATGAAGCCGGTGCGCTGGAATACACCACCATCATCGCTGCTCCCGCGTCGGACTCGGCCGGCTTCAAGTGGCTGGCGCCCTACACCGGCTCGGCCCTGGGCCAGCACTGGATGTATCAGGGCAAGCACGTCCTGATCGTCTTCGACGACCTGTCCAAGCAGGCCGAGGCCTATCGCGCGATCTCGCTGCTGCTGCGTCGCCCGCCGGGTCGTGAGGCGTACCCCGGAGACGTCTTCTACCTGCACTCCCGGCTGCTCGAGCGCTGCGCGAAGCTGTCCGATGACCTCGGCGGCGGCTCGATGACCGGCCTGCCGATCATCGAGACCAAGGCAAACGACATCGCGGCCTACATCCCGACGAACGTCATCTCGATCACCGACGGACAGTGCTTCTTCCAGTCCGACCTATTCAACCAAGGTGTCCGTCCGGCCATGGCGGTCGGGACGTCGGTCTCCCGGGTCGGTGGTGCCGCTCAGGTCAAGGCGATGCGCTCTGTCGCCGGGTCGCTGCGGGTCTCTCTCGCGCAGTACCGCGAACTCGAGGCGTTCTCCGCGTTCGCCTCGGACCTCGACGCCTCCTCGCGATCCACCCTGGACCGGGGTGCGCGGATCGTGGAACTGCTCAAGCAGGGCGTCTACTCGCCGTACCCGGTCGAGGAGCAGGTCGTCTCGATCTTCCTCGGCACCCAGGGCCATGTCGACAAGGTGCCGGTCGAGGACGTGCGCCGCTTCGAGTCCGAGTTCCTCGACCACCTGCGGCACAACGAGAAGGGCGTCCTGGACACGATTCGGGAGTCCAAGAAGTTCGAGGACGACACCGAGGCAGCGGTGGTCGCGGCCGTCGAGGAGTTCTCCAAGGGCTTTACCACCACCGCCGGTCATTCGCTGGCCGGACGCGAGGCCGAGGCCGACGCGATGGACTCCGAGGACGTCGGCCAGGAAAAGATCCAGGTCCGCAAGAAGGCCAAGAAATGACCCCTGCGTCCCGGGCGCATGACTTGCGCCAAGTCGCCGTGCACGAGGCGTTTCGATAATGGCGCAGATTCGCGAACTCAGGCGGCGGATCTCCACGGTCACCTCGACGAAGAAGATCACCCGAGCCATGGAGCTGATCGCCACCACCCGCATCGCCAAGGCTCAGCAGCGGGTTCAGGCCGCGCAGCCGTATGCGCGGGAGATCACCCGCGCCCTGTCCTCGCTCGCGGCCTCGGCCTCCCTCGATCACCCCCTCCTGGTGGAACGCGAGAACCCCAAGCGTGCCGCGGTCCTCGTTGTGACCAGCGACCGCGGGCTGGCCGGCGGCTACACCTCGAATGCCGTCCGGGCTGCTGAGGAACTGCAATCCCTGCTGCGCAGCGAAGGCAAGGAGCCGCTCCTCTATGTGATCGGTCGCAAGGGGATCGGCTACTACAGCTTCCGCAAACGTCCGGTGGTCCAGACCTGGAGCGGATTCTCCGAGCAGCCCACCGCCGGAGATGCCCGCGACGTGGCCGCTGCGCTGATCAAGGCGTTCAGCGCCGGAGTCGATGACGAGGGTGAAGACGCAAGGGCAGACGGCATCCTGGGCGTGGACGAGATCCATCTCGTACACACGCGGTTCGTGTCCATGCTCGTACAGGAGGCAACCGCCAATCGCATCGCCCCGCTCGTGGTGGAGGAGGTCGATTACGCCGAGGACGAGTCGAGCAAGGTGTCCGAGCAGCAGCCCTCCTACGAGTTCGAGCCCGACCCCGAGACCCTGCTCGATGCGCTGCTGCCGACCTACGTGACCAGCCGGATCTACGCGGCATTGCTCGAATCGGCAGCATCGGAGTCGGCGGCCCGACGCCGGGCCATGAAGGCGGCGACCGACAACGCCGATGAGTTGATCCGCGGGCTCACGCGGGACGTCAACCAGGCACGGCAGGCC
>JACCQS010000292.1 GCA_013814015.1 Geodermatophilaceae bacterium
CCGGATCGGTGCCGCGAAGCCAAGGTGCAGAACTAGCACGAGCCCTGCTGTGACGAGCATGCCGCGCTGATCGATCTGCTCGATCTCACCGTCGTAACGCGCGATTGCCGCGATCTGGAGCGAGAGGCTCCATGCCGCCACGTCGGCGAGGAGGAGGCCCGCTCTGCGATAGCGCCACAGGGCCATCTGCTGAGCCTTCGGGAAATGCACGCCGCTCCCCGCTCGTCATTCAACTACCTACCGTTATGAGATCACTACGCAACGTACAGGTGATCATGCTGTTTCGCACTACCTTGATGTGGCAGTGTGTGATCAAGCACTCACGCGGTGTGTGTTCTAGGCTGCGTATCTCAGGCGCAAAGACGGGCGGAACCAGTGAACCTTCAGGAGTACCTGCGCGCGATCCGGGCGCACTGGGTCCTGGCTCTTTCGATCTTCCTGCTGGCTCTGGCCACGGCAGGAGTGATCACGTGGCAGACGACGCCGCTGTACGCAGCGAGCACCCGGCTGTTCGTGTCCACCCCGGGTAGTGACGATTCTGCGGCCGCGTACCAGGGCAATCTGTTCTCCCAGCAGCGGGTGACCTCCTACGCCGAGCTGATCGAGGGGGATCGGCTAGCTAGTCGAGTCGTGGATGCGCTGGACATCGACATCACGCCGGACTCCCTCTCGAGTGCGATCACCGCAAGCGTCGTCCCGGAAACGGTCATCCTGCAGGCGACCATCACGGATCCGTCACCAGAGCGGGCGCAGTTGATCGCCGACGCTGTCGGCGTCGAGTTCGCCGCCTTCGTCACAGAGCTGGAACGCCTCCGGGCCAGGACGTCGCCGCGGTCACTGTGACAGTGGTCGATCAGCTCGTTTGCCGATCAGTCCAGTGTCACCCAGCCTCATCCGCAACCTCGGAGTGGCTGCCGTGCTGGGGCTCATCGCGGGAATCGGACTCGTGATCCTGCGGGAACAACTCGACAACACGGTGAAGGAGAACGACGAGGTTGAGGAGATCGCGGATGCAGCAGTCGTCCTGGCCCAGTCCGGTCAGCGCGTCGCGCTCGTCGAGGGTGACTCACGACGGCCGCGAGTCACCAAGTACCTCGACATCGTCAGCGGCACCGGCCTGACCAACGTCCTGGCCGGAGCCGCCTCCCTGGAGGATGTCCTGCAGCCGCTGGGCGACGGAAAACTGACCGTCCTCGGCTCGGGTCCCACCCCGCCCAATCCCAGTGAGATGCTGGGATCGGCCCATATGCGGCAACTGATCACCGAACTGCGCGAGATCAACGACTACGTGATGATCGACTCATCCCCCCTCCGTGCCGGTCACCGACGGCGCTGTCCTGGGGGCTCTGTGCGATGGGGTGGTTCTAGTGACCCGCCACGGTACGACCAAGCGTGAACAGCTGCGCCAGAGCGCACAGATGCTGCGCAGCGTGGACGCGAACCTGCTCGGGATCGTCCCGAACATGGTTCCCCTCAAGTCAGCGGCGGCCTACGGCTACGGGTACGGCTACAGCTACGTGGCCGACAAGCCGATCAGGAAGGACGGCGTACGGGCCAAACCGTCCAGACACGAGGTGCACGACACCGCATCCGTCCCAGTGGTCCGCACGAAGGAATGATGGCGGAGTCGCGACGGTCAGCCCAGCACGTCGCGAGGGGCCCCCGTCTCGGCCGCGCCCCAGGCCACGCTGACCACGCTCGTTTCCACGAGATCGGCACCGACTCGTCGGGTGTCCGACCGGAAGGCAGAGTCTCCAACGGCGTCCTCAAGCTCGCTCAGGCGCTGGACCTCCGTACCGTCGCCGAAGGCGTCGAGGCAACTGACAGCCGGTAACCCAGCGCGGCGCAGCGCGAGGTAGTCGGCCAACTGGTCGCGCAGCGGGCCGGTCACGAAACATCCGCCTGGGCGTCGACTGGCCAGGACCGGGCCAGCACGGCCAGCGCGGCTTGCCGACCATCCGGCGGCTCGTCAGCTCACGCACCGCCGTCGTCCGGCACCAACACCTCACGCAGGTGTTGGCAGAGACGCACCGGCGCTACGCCGTCGGGTGCACGACCGTCTGGGCCAAGCTGCCGCCGGCCCGGGTGTGGACTCTTCGGATTCCGGCATCGGCGGACGACCCCCGATGAGCTTCCTGGTCGATGCCCTCGACGCATGTCCCGGCCCGGTGTCCTACGCCATTCTGGGACTCGCCGTCTTCGCCGAGTCGGTCCTGCTCGTCGGCGCATTCGTTCCCACGCTGACGCTGATGCTGGCCGCTGGCGCACTGTCCAGAACCGGACACCTGGAACTGGCACCGGTTGTCATCGTCGCGGCCACCGCGGTGGTCCTCAGCGATTTCGCCGCGCTCACCACCGGCCGCCGGCTGGGCACCCGGCTGCGAACCAATCGGATCGGTGCCCGCGTACCAGCCGCCGCCTGGGCCCGGACCGAACAGATCCTGCGGCGGCGCCCCGGTTCGGCGGTCCTGCTGGGCCGGTTCGTTCCGGTGGCACGCACGCTGGTTCCGCACCTGGCCGGCGCCAGCGGACTGCGATACCGGCAGATCGCTCCCTACAGCGCCATCGCCGCGCTCTACTGGGCAACCCTCGAGGCCACCGCAGGGTACGCCGCCGGGGGACTGCTCCGACTGGCCCGCTCCGCCGACCCGGGAATCGTCATCGTTGCTCTGCTGACCGCACTATTCCTCGCAGCGCTGGCCGCCGGCGTCTACCCAATCCGCGCGCCCCATGGGGACTCGAACGCCGAACAGACGAACACGCGTGGCCAGGACGTCGGAGGGAGGGCGGCGGTCAAGGTTGAGCGCTACGAGGTGCGGTCGGCAGATCGCGCAACCCCCGTACCGGACTCAACAGCACCGTCGCGCACGCGAGGGTGTGCACCGCGGCCATCAGGGCGATCGTCGGACGAACCCCGAGCTCCCCGCCGAGCCACCCCGCGAGCAGGCCGGCCACCGGCATCGTGCCGAAGTTGACCAACTGCACGCTGGTCACCACCCGCCCCATCAGGGCGTGCGGGACGTACTGCTGGCGGAATGCGCCCTTGATGACGTTGCCGGCCACCACCCCGAGGGCCACCACGAACTGGCCGAGCACGAACAACCCCACCCGCCAGCCCGGTGCGGCGAGCGGGATGAGCAGCGCGGTCGATCCGGCGGCGAGTTGGACCGCCACCGTTGCCCGCGCGGTGCCCCACCGATCGGCCAACGGCCGAGCCAGCAGGGCCCCGGCCAAGGCACCTGTGCTGGTCACCATCAACAGGACACCGATGGTTCCGGGCGAGACCCCGACGTCGCGGACCAGGAACAGGATGAGCAGGGCTCCGTACCCGGTCAGTCCCAGGTTGGACAGACCGCCCATCCAGGTGAAGTAGCGCAGGAACGGATCCCGGGCGACGAACGCGACGCCTTCGGCGATCTCGGTACGCATCCGTCGTCGGGGCACCGGCTCGCGGCGAGTGGTTTCCGGACTGCGGCGGGCGATCAGTAACAAACAGACACTGGAAACCAAAAAGGACACGGCGTCCAGCAGCAGCCCGACGGCGGCGCCGACCCATTGGGGCCAGAAACCCGGCAATACCGCTGCCACCGATCTGCGCGGCGGACTCCGATCCCAGCAGGCGGGAGTTGGCGGCTACCAGGTCGGGTGCTGCGACCAGTTGGGGTAACAGCGACTGGTACGCAGCGCGAAAGAACACCGTGCAGGTACCGCCGACCGCCGCCACAACCAGTAGCTGCGTCAAGGACAACGCGTTCAGCCACCAGGCAACCGGGACGCTCGCCACCGCGGCTGTAGCGATCAGGTTGCTGACCACCATCACCCGCACCGGGGACAACCGGTCCACCCAGGCGCCGGCCGGAAGTCCGATGACCAACCACGGGACCCAGCTCGCCGCGGTCAACAGGCCCACCCACCACGGCGATGCCTGCAGTTCCACGACTGCGAGCAGCGGCAGCAGCACCGAGGACGTGG
>JACCQS010000307.1 GCA_013814015.1 Geodermatophilaceae bacterium
TCCTCTACTGCTACTCCGACAACGCCGACCAGATCGAAGAACTCGCAGACCTGGCGCTATGACCGATCGAGCCACGGGAGCTGGGAGAACGGCACCGTTCCGAATGCCTCGCTGCCGTGTTCACCTCTAATCTGTGCCGGGGCTGCTGAGACAGCTGCGCTGGCGTACAAGGCCTGCGATCTGCCGGTGATCGCCGACTGGCGGCTGCGCGAGTGCGACTACGTCGAGCTCAACCGGGCGCCGGCCGGGCAAGTGCACACCTTGCGATCGAAGTGCCTCACCGTCGCGTACCTGGGTGCGGAGAGCTGGACTCAGGCCGTCCGTCGGGTCGGTCGCTTCTTGGGTGATCTGCCGACCCGGTGGGAGGGTCAGCGTTTCCTGGTGGTCGGGCACCTCGCCACCCAATGGGCGTTCGCCCACCTGATCAGCGGAGGGCCGCTCGAGGAACTGGTCGACGCCGACTTCGGCTCGCGCGCGGGGTGGCAGTACCGGCTCAGATCGACCTGACCGCTGCGCGGCCGTCATTGCGCGTCATCATGGCGCGGTGATCGTTGAGCAGGCTGTCTTGTCAGTGAAGCTCGGGCAGGAGGCAGACTTCGAGCTGGCGTTCGCGGACGCCAAGTCGATCATCGCCGGCATGCCCGGCTTTGAAGGTCTCAGACTGTCGCGCTGCATCGAGCGCCCCAGCATTTACCTCCTCCTCGTGGAGTGGGGGAGGCTGGAGGATCACACCGACGGCTTCCGACGCTCCACCCAATACGAGCAGTGGCGTCGCCTGCTGCACCACTTCTACGATCCGTTCCCGATCGTCGAGCACTACACACAGGTCCAGGAAGCGTGAAGACCCAAGCTCAAGCCCGCAGCAGGATCGGTCACAGGCGCTCGGCGAGGAAGTTGAGGATCTCGTCTCGGGCTTGGAGCGTGGGGTGGCCGGCTTGGTCGACCAGGTGCGCTGTCACGACGCTGTGCGGGCAGCCCACGACGTCGCGGAAGAACGGGGGAGGGTTCGGGTTGGCGAACTCGCCCGGTAGCACTCGGCCGTCGAAGCGGTCGCCGAGCAGTGAGCGGTACGCGGCGAAGCGCTGGCCGGTGCACCAGCGGTCGTTGTCGAATCGGTACGCCAGCGCGGTGAGTCGCTCGCGCTCGAACCGGTCGCGGATCGCGAGCGCGTCCTCGTCGCTGATCTCCAGTCCGCCCGGGTCGTCCAGCGGAAGCGAGGGGTGGTTGAGAACCGGGGCGATGACGGACGGCTCGAGCGTCATTGTCAGAGCGAAGTTGCCGGTGAAGCACAGCCCGATAGCACCCACGCCCCGCCCACCGCAGTCCTGATGGGCTGCCCGGGCGAGTCCGTGGAGCCAATTCACTACCGGGCTGGTACCCCCGCCGGCGAAAGCCCGGAACTCGACGCTGACACAGGCTCGGCGCGCGACGGCCTCACCCTCGGCGGTGGTCGGGTACGCGCCGTCGGTCCCGAACAGGGAGGGCAGGTACACCGTGAACCCGGCGTCGCGGATCCAGCCGGCGAACCGCACCAGGTCGGGGCTGATGCCCGGCATCTCCGGCATGAGGATCACGGCTGGTCCCGAGCCGGCCAAGTAGACGGTCTTGGTTGCGCCATCGACGGTAACCTGTCGGACCGTGAAGTCGCTCAGCACAACCGGACCGGTGTTGCTCGGATGCGTCATGCGTGCGCCTCCCTGGTGAGTCCTGCCGGCATCGTGGCACTGTCGCGACACCCCCGCCATGGGCGAGATCGCCATATTCACGGGTAATCTCGCCAGCATGCAGACTCAGGCGCGGGGCATTGAGCACGGATAGCCCACCGCGGATCGGCGTGCTGGCCTATCCGGGCTGCTTCGCCTCGGAGGTGTTCGGCGTGCCCGATCTGCTGACGATCGCCTCCCACGTCGCCCGCGCAGCCGGCGGCGTCGACGCGCCGTACCACGTCTCGATCGTGTCTCCTCGGCGGCGGGTCGCGGCCTCTGGAGGTGCCCCGATAGCGGTCACCTCGCTACGGGAGGTGGACACTCTGATCGTTC
>JACCQS010000328.1 GCA_013814015.1 Geodermatophilaceae bacterium
TCAACGCGAATCCGTCCCGCAGCACCGAACTGAACCAATGGTCGACCAGGTGTCCTGGAGCGCCGACGGCGGTGAACGCAGCGGCCAGGGGCGCGAGATCGGACAACGTCTCGTTGACGTCGAAGACGAGCAGCGGCGTGGAGGGGTCTCGAGTAGCCATGTCCCATTCTGAACCGTGACGACCGGACGAGGTGGACTCGTCGGCCACAACCTCGAGGAGGAGCCCAACACATGGCCGATCCGGACCACATCAGCCGAATCCGCACAGCCAAAGTCCGCACGGAAGCAGACGGCACATACAGCGTGATCCTCACCGTCACCGTCACCGTCGCAGCCGCGCGTTCGGTCGTCTTCTCGGCCTTCACCGACCCGGGCGTGCTGGCCCGGAGGGTCAGGCCATGGGCGTGACCGGCGTCTATCAGGACGTCGAAGCTCCGGCTCGATTGACGATGAGTTGGCAGTGGATCGGAGAACCTGCGGTCAGCCATGTCGCGATCGAGTTGACCGATGTAGCCGATGACCAGACCGAAGTTGTGGTTACTCATTCGGCCAACCAGTCGACCACCGAGAGCGACGATCACCTGCACGGCTGGCGCGATTGCCTGGGTCGCCTCGTCGAGAGCTTCGGCACAGGTGGGAGCTGAGGCCTACTCGGCGAGCTACCGTCTTGAGATGCGCACCGCCACGTTGTCCGACGCTCCGCTGCACTCCACGGAGGAGTTGCCTCCGCCCTGGCCGGGGCGGCGGGTGTCCCTCAACGGCGGGGTCGTGTACCTGCGCTCCACTCCGGGTGGGCCAGACAGCGAGCCCGCCTTGTACGTCCACGGGCTCGGCGGTGCCTCCACGAATTGGACCGACTACGCGGGCCTGCTCTGCGACCGCCTCGACGGGCAGGCCCTGGATCTTTTCGGTTTCGGCCGTTCCGGGCCGGCCCCGCGCAGCGACTACTCGATCGAGACACACGTCCGGACCGTGATCGCGGCCATCGAAGCCCGCGGTAAGCCCGTACACCTGATCGGGAACTCCCTCGGCGGGTTGACCAGCATCCTGGTGACCGGTCGCCGCCCGGATCTGGTGAGGACATTGACGCTGATCTCGCCGGCCGTCCCGGACCTTCGCCCGCCTCGGCAGATGTCGACTCCGCTATTCCCGCTGCTGCTGCTGCCCGGAATCGCCAAGGCCGTCGAGCGGCGGATGGCCGGGATCAGCGCCGAGGAACGCGTCCAGGCAATGTTGGAGCTGTGTTTCGCCGATCTCGAGCGGGTGCCCGAACAGCGCCTGGCCGAGGCCATTCACGAGGCGAGGATCCGGGCCGATCTGCCGTGGGCCTCGACCGCGCTGGCCCGCAGCTTCCGCAGTCTGGTCGGGGCCTATCTCACTCCCGGGCCCCGTAACCCCTGGCGGGTCGCCGCGGGAATCACCAAGCCGACCCTGATCATCTGGGGTGACCGCGACAAGCTCGTCAACGTGCGCAACGCGCCCCGACTGGCCTCGGTGATGCCGGATGCCCGCCTTCTGGTCCTGCCTGGCATCGGGCACACACCGCAACTCGAGGACCCGATCACGTCGGCCCGCGCGACCCTGGCCCTGCTCGACGAAGCACCAGAGACGACCCGACGACGTGAGCCCGTCTGAGCTTCGATTGCGGCGCATCTGCGGGCACATCGCGGCCTGCCCGCCGCGAGGGCCGCGGTGTGAGAGTGTGAAGTGATGACCCGGCAGGCTGGCGCCAACCACGGCAGCAGCGCAGGGGGTGTCGCCGGTCTCCATGTTGATCCGGAACGGATTTCGCAGCGGCCCGAGCCACGTCATGACGACCACCTGAGGCGCTCACCGGAACCCTTTCCCCGGCCACTGTCGAGCAACGGAATGCGTTCGCCGGACGGGCCCCTCGTCGCCCGGCACCATGTCCCGCCCGCGCAGCGCAGCAGGCAGCGGCCACAAGGGGGTCGGGTCGCCCGATTCGTGACCGCCTACGGCTGGCGTGCCCTGGTCATTCCGGTGCTTGCCGTGGCGACGTTCGTGACGATGCTCGACGTGGCCTCGCCCGAGCCCTCCCCGGCCTCGGCGGTCGCTGAGCCGGCGCCCTCCACTTCTGAGACGACTCCACCGCAGACCGTCGAACCGACCGCGACGGCTGAGGGTGAGGCGGCTCCGGCCACCCCGCCACCAGTCGTCGCGCCGGTGCCTTTCGTGGAACAGGGCAGCGGAGACCTGTCGGTCGTCCCCGGATCCTCACAGGTCTACGGCAGCGGTCCGCTGCAGCGCTTCCTGGTCGAGGTCGAGGACGGGATCAACGTCGATGGGGCCGGCTTCGCTGCTGCGGTAGAGGCGACCCTGGCCGACCCCCGCGGCTGGGGTGCCGGTGGCGAGTTGTCGTTCCAACGCGTCGACGGAGGCGATTACGACTTCCGGGTGTCCCTGGTCAGCCCGGTGAACGTCGAGTCCTTCTGCCCGGGTGTGGGCACCGGCGGATACACCTCGTGCCGGTACGGCGAACGCGCGGTCATCAATCTGGCCCGGTGGGAGACCGCTGTCCCGGACTATCAGGGCGACGTCGCGACCTACCGTCAGTACGTCGTGAACCATGAGGTCGGCCACGCCCTCGGCAACGGGCACGAGCCGTGCCCTGGTTCCGGCGAGCTCGCCCCAGTCATGCAACAACAGACCCTCGGCCTGGACGGCTGCGTCAAGAACGCCTGGCCGTTCCCCGACGCCTGACCGGATCTGCCGCGAGGACCCCGGAAGGGTTCGCGGGTCCCGTGCGTTGCACGCCCTAGACAGGCGAGAATCGTTCATCCCAGTCGAGGAGTACTCCGTGCAGTTGCCACCCCTGGTCGAGCCGGCCGCTCAGCTGACCGTCGAAGAGGTCCGCCGCTACAGCCGGCACCTGATCATTCCCGATGTCGGGATGGACGGGCAGAAGCGGCTGAAGAACGCCAAGGTCCTCGCCGTCGGCGCTGGCGGGCTGGGCTCGCCCACGCTGCTCTATCTGGCTGCCGCCGGCGTCGGCACGCTTGGCATCGTCGAGTTCGACGTCGTCGACGAGTCCAACCTGCAGCGCCAGATCATCCATGGCACCTCTGATGTCGGTAAGTCCAAGGGGCTGTCGGCCAAAGAGTCGATCGCCGAGATCAATCCGCTGGTCAACGTGGTGCTGCACGAGACGCGGTTGGACTCCGACAACGTGCTGGAGATCTTCGCCCAGTACGACCTGATCGTGGACGGCACCGACAACTTCGCCACCCGTTATCTGGTCAACGACGCATGCGTCCTGCTCGACAAGCCCTACGTCTGGGGCTCGATCTTCCGGTTCGATGGTCAGGTGTCGGTCTTCTGGGACTCGCACGGTCCCAACTACCGCGACCTCTATCCCGTACCGCCGCCACCGGGTATGGCGCCGTCCTGCGCTGAAGGCGGTGTCCTCGGCGTGCTCTGCGCGACTATCGGGTCGATTCAGGCCACCGAGGCGATCAAGCTGATCACCGGCATCGGGGAAACCCTGCTCGGCCGGCTGACCGTGTACGACGCCCTGGAGATGAACTTCCGCACGGTGTCGATCCGCAAGGACCCAACGGGCGAGCCGATCACCGAACTCATCGATTACGACGACTTCTGTGGCGTGGTATCGGACGCGGCCTCGCAGGCCGCGCTCGGATCGACGATCACGGTCGAGGAGCTCAAGGACATGATCGACTCTGGCAAGGACTTCGAGTTGATCGATGTCCGTGAGCCCAACGAGTACGAGATCGTCTCGATACCTGGTGCGAAGCTCATCCCGAAGGACGAGATTCTCTCCGGCCGGGCGCTGTCCCAACTCCCGCAGAACAAGCCGATCATCTTGCACTGCAAGACCGGCGCGCGGTCGGCCGAGGTCTTGGCCGCCGTCCAAGCCGCCGGATTCGGTGACGCAGTGCATGTACAGGGCGGCGTATCGGCTTGGGCCAATCGGATCGACAACTCGCTGCCGACCTACTGATCGACCTCGGGTCTGTGCGCGAGATCGTCGAGCGCTTCCAGCGGGCGCAGGCGCTCTTCGGTGACCGCGTGGCTGCTTTAGCGCCGGGCTCGTGGGACATTGCGACTGCCCTCCCGGGTTGGTCTGTTCGGGACCTGGTGCGGCACCTGGTCGACGAACAGCGCTGGGCGCCAGCATTGCTCGCCGGGCAGACAGCCGCGAAGATTGGTGACCGCTTCTCGGCTGATCCCCTCGGCGATGATCCGGTGGGCGCCTGGGAGTCCGCCGCTGATGACGCGCTGACTGCCTTCGCTGGCCCAGATGCATTGCAGCGCACAGTTATCCTGTCCTACGGCGAGACGCCCGCGGCCGATTACTGCGCCGAGATGACGGCCGATCTCGTCGTACACGCCTGGGACCTGGCGCATGCCATCGGGGGAGTGGAACGTCTCGACGACAACCTCGTGGCCTGGACACTCGATTATGCGGAGGAGCATCTCGATGGCTCCGGAATGCCGGGTGTCTTCGATGCTGCCGTGGCGGTGCCCGACGACGCCGACCTGCAGACCCGGCTGCTGGCCCGGTACGGCCGCCGAACCTGATCCGGCTGTGGACTTCGAGGATTTCGCGGAGTCGGTGTATGACGTGGTGGACACGATCCCGGTCGGGCGCGTGGTGACCTACGGTGACATCGCCGAGTACCTCGGACAGGGCGGTCCCCGAAGGGTGGCCCGCGCGATGGCCCAGTGCCAGGGCGCGGTGGCCTGGCATCGGGTGATCCGGTCCAGCGGCGTGCCCGCCGAGCAGGTCCGCGCCAGGCAGTTGGAGTTACTGGCCGCCGAAGGCACCGCGCTGCTCGATGGCAGTAGGGTGGACCTGCGCCGGGCGCGCTGGCCGCTGCCCTGAGCCAGGGGCTTTCGCGGCGGGACAGGCTCGGCCACCATAGGTTGCTCCGGCGACCCGAGGAGCAGACATGGTCAGCAAGGGCGAGCGTTACACCTACCCGCTGGACGAGAACGACATTCCTACGCAGTGGTACAACATCATCCCCGACCTACCCGACCCGCCTCCGCCGCCCCTGCACCCCGGCACCCATGAACCGGTCGGACCCGACGATCTGGCGCCACTGTTCCCGATGGCCCTCATCGAGCAGGAGGTGTCGATGCAGAGCTATATCGACATCCCAGGCGAAGTGATCGACGTGTACCGGTTGTGGCGGCCCTCGCCCCTGATCCGGGCGCGAAGGCTGGAGAAGTTCCTGGACACACCGGCCAAGATCTTCTTCAAGTACGAGGGCGTCAGCCCGGCCGGATCGCACAAGCCGAACACCGC
>JACCQS010000333.1 GCA_013814015.1 Geodermatophilaceae bacterium
ACGGTGTTAGCGGCACTCGCTCACGCGGCCTACGCGCAGGGAAACTTCGCCGACTCTCCTGGAGGTCGTTGCGCCGAGCGGCGAGCCCGCGTCCGTGCCGCAGCCGGCACGGAGGCGGAACGGATCGCCGAGAGCTACGACCGGGACAAGCAGGGCGCGGGCATGGCCGAGGTCGCTGGTCGGCTCCGCCTCGGGAAAGAGATCGACGAGACAGAGCGACAGGTGCTGGCCATTGATCTGGCCAACACACTCGAGGAGTATCTGGACTACGGGCATCTCTATTCCCGCAAGCTAGAGGTACGCACCGAGGCGGGGTTCCAGCAGCAGGACAGCGTGCAACTCGCGCAGTTGCTCGGCCTGCCGGTGTTGGCGCAGGAACTCGAGGCGGCGGGTGCCCTGACCGCGTCGGCACAGCGGCCGCCGGAGCTGGTTACCGACCAGGTGCAGTCGTTCACCGTCGCCGGTCGGTCATCGCGCCCGGCGCGATGGCTGCTGCGGCGGATCGCAGGCCGAATGCGCAGACTTCTGGCGCCGGTCATCTCCAGCCCCGGTTAGCGCACGCGGGCAGGCAGGTCGAAGTCGCCGCAGATCGCCAACCAGATCTTCTTGAATGGTTCGCCGTCCTCGACCGCCTGCGCGGCCGTCCGTCCGCCCAACCTCGCCGAAACATGGTCCCGGGCGACCGAGTCGGCATAAGCAGGTCCGAACTGCGTGTTCATCTGATCCCAGAACTCGGTCATCCGCACAGATTCGAGCCTACGACGGCTGCGAAAGCCCGCCCATGCTGACCAGAAACGCCTTCGCGGCTCCCGAGGGCCGCATGGCACCATCAGGGCATGGACGTCCTTGGGGACTACGACCTGCTCTGGCAACTGGTCACTGCAGTCGTGCTGATCGGCGCCTTGGTATTTCTCATACTCGCCTACCGAAGGCGCGACGACCGGGACTGAACCCGACGCCAGGGCGCACCGATGACAGGCTAGAGCCCCATGCTGCGGCCGATGATCTCCTTCATGATCTCGTTCGTGCCCCCATAGATCGACTGCACGCGCGAGTCGCGCCACGCCTTCGAGATCGGGTATTCGCTCATATAGCCGTAACCACCGTGTAGTTGCAGGCACGCATCGGCCACCGTGTTCTGCAGGTCGGTCGTCCAGAGCTTCGCCATCGCCGCATCGATGGCGGTCAGCTCTCCGGCGTTCAACGAGACTATGCACCGGTCCAGGAACACTCTGGCGATCTGGGTCTTGGTCGCGAGATCGGCCAGCGCGAATCGGCTGTTCTGAAAGCTGCCGACCGGCCTGCCGAACGCCGTGCGACCCTTGACGTAGTCCAGGGTGATCTCGAGCATCCGCTCGCAGCCGGCCACAGCTACAACCGCGATGGACAGCCGCTCCTGCGGAAGCTTCTCCATCAGGTGACCGAAGCCGCCATTCTTTTCACCGATCAGGTTCTCGCCCGGTACTCGGACGTCGTCGAAGAACAGCTCTGCGGTGTCCTGAGCCTTGAGGCCCACCTTGTCAAGATTCCTGCCGCGCTCGAACCCGGGCATTCCGCGCTCCACCGCGACTAGCGAAAGTGCCTGCGCCCCAGGCCTATCAGCATTGGTCCTGGCCACCACGATTACCAGATCGGAGAGGATTCCGTTCGTGATGAACGTCTTGGAGCCGCTGACGATGTAGTCAGAGCCGTCGTGGCGAGCCGTCGTCCTGATCCCCTGCAGATCACTGCCGGCTGCCGGCTCGCTCATTGCGATGGCAGTGATCAGTTCGCCGGAGCAGAACCCAGGCAGCCATCGCTGCTTCTGTTCCTCGGTGGTCAGGTCCAGCAGGTAAGGGGCGACCACGTCGTTGTGCAATCCGAATCCGAGCCCACTCGCGCCGATCCGGACCAGTTCCTCACCGGTCACCGCGTTGTAGCGGAAGTCGCGCACGCCGCCGCCGCCATAGATCTCGTCGACGTCGGTTCCGAGGAGGCCATGCTTGCCGGCCTCTGTCCAGATGCCCCGATCGACCATGCCATCGGATTCCCATTGCTCATGGAAGGGTGCGGCGTGCCTGGCCAGAAACGCCCGGGTCATGTCCCGGAATGCGGTGTGCTCGGGCTCGTAGAGGGTGCTCTGCATAGCGGCAGTGTGCCAGCCGAAGGTGTCGTTTCCTACTGGTGGGTAACCAAGGGTTTCCGCGCCTAGCTACCTGGTCGGGCACCCCAGGCCGGCGGCGGGGAACTGTCCGGCCCCCGCACGACTGTCTGTCCGGAGTAGCCGCCGTACGGCTGACCGGTTTGCCGAAACGGCTCGGTTGGATAAGGCTCAGTCCCCGGCGGCCCGGCGTAGGAATCTTCGTACGCCCCGCCGGCGGTGTCGCCGTACGTGCCGGAGTAGGAGGCATATTCGTCATCCTGGCCAACGTCGTAGTAGCCGCCGCGTTGTCCGTGTCCCGGCGGGCCGTCCCAGGGGCGGTAGTCGCCATAGCCGCCCTGCTGTTGAACCGACCACGTGCCGCTCTCGGCTGAAGCTGCGGCGGCTCTGTTTGACCGGCGCTTGCGCAGTACGAGAACGATGACCAGGCCGGCTACCGCCAGCACACCGGCACCACCAAGAGCCCATATCCACCAGGCGATTTTGGAGTCGAGTGGGCTACCGGCCTGCCCGTTGCCGACCGCACTGGCCCGCGCAGTGAGGTTGTTCTCGGCGTCCGCACGCAGCTGCGTCCAGGTGACTGTGTTGCCGTCGATCGTGCCGTTGGACTCGAGGACCTCGCCAGGGAAGGTCATAGCCACCATGGCGGAGAAGCTGTCGTCCGTGGGGATGGAGTCGCTCGCGCCGAGGTTGAAATCGAGACTCGCATCGAACAGGTACTCATCACCCTGGTGGCTCAGCGCGAATCGCGTGGAGCTGTCGCTGGACAAGGCGTCGATCTCGGAGATCGGGACTCCGCTGATGACGTACCGGGACCCGATGTAGTCCGCGTCCTCGTATGCCTCCTTGGTGACCGAGCCCTGCGACGGGGTCAGCTCCCCGGACCGGTCGAGGACGGCCTCCCCGACGGCGAATTCGCGGGCGACAGCAACGATCAGCGTTCCGTCCAGGGTGTCGTCGTCGTTGACCATCAGCGTCAGGTCGTACTTGAGGCACCCGCTCAGCAGCACGGCCATGACCAGGAGCAGGCCGGCGCGTAGCCCTCGTCGTCGCCTCGGACGAGCCGAAGACGGAGGTAGAGATCTGCTCACAGGACCGAGTGTGACTCTTCCGGTGTCAGGCGCCGGTAAAGCACGCCAAGGCCGGTTGTCCGACGTCTGCGCCAGGATGGAGCACGTGAGCGCCCTGGATCGCTTCGGCCCGGCCACCCGGGCCTGGTTCACCGGCGCCTTTGCCGCTCCGACGAGTGCCCAGTCAGCCGCGTGGGATTCGATCTCCGGCGGCTCGCACACCCTCGTGGTGGCGCCTACCGGCTCGGGAAAGACCCTTGCGGCCTTCCTCTGGTCGCTCGACCAACTCGCCAGCCATCCCCTTCCGCCGCGCCTGCCCACCCGCCGACGCACCGCCGGCACGGCTGCGCCACCTGCACCGGAGCCGCGCTGCCGCGTCCTCTACATCTCTCCGCTCAAAGCCCTGGCCGTCGATGTGGAACGCAACCTGCGAGCTCCGCTGGCCGGCATCCGTCAGGCGGCGGCGCGACTGGGCCAGACCCCGCCGGACATCGAGGTCGCGATCCGATCCGGTGACACCTCCCCCGAGCAGCGGCGCGCCTTCGCCAGGCACGGCGCGGACATCCTGATCACCACGCCTGAATCCTTGTTCTTGATCCTGACCAGCAGCGCCCGCGAAGCTCTGCGGTCGGTGACGACGGTGATCCTCGACGAGGTCCACGCGGTGCTGCCGAGCAAGCGGGGAACCCACTTGGCCGTGTCCCTCGAACGCCTCGACGATCTGCTCGTCAGACCGGCCCAGCGGATCGGCCTGTCCGCGACAGTACGGCCGATCGACGAGGTGGCAACGTTCCTCGCGGGCGGCAAACCGGTGCAGGTGGTGGCGCCCCATGTGAACAAGCAGGTCGAGCTCTCGGTGGTCATCCCGGTGCAGGACCTCGCCCAACTCGGAGCCGAGACCGGCGAGCTCGCCGGATCCGCGGCCGGGTCGCAACCTCGTACGAGCATCTGGCCGCACGTCGAGGAACGCGTCCTCGACCTGGTGGTGGCCCACCGCAGCACGATCGTTTTCGTCAACTCCCGACGGCTGGCCGAGCGGCTGACCTCACGCCTCAACGAATTGGCCGCCGAGCGTGCCGGCGTGGAAGTCGAAGATGCCCAACAGATGCCGGCCCAGCTCATGGCCCAGGCCGGGGTCGGGGCCGGCCAGCCAGTGGGCTTCGTCCCGGTCGCGGCCGCACACCACGGGTCGGTCTCCCGTGAGCAGCGAGCCGTCGTCGAGGAAGCGCTCAAGTCCGGCCGGCTGCCCGCCGTGGTTGCCACCTCGAGTCTCGAACTGGGCATCGACATGGGCGCCGTCGATCTCGTGATTCAGGTGGAGTCCCCGCCGACGGTTGCCTCCGGACTTCAGCGGGTGGGGCGGGCTGGGCACCAGGTCGGCGCGGTGAGCAGCGGCGTGCTGTTCCCCAAATTTCGCGGCGACCTGTTGCAGACAGCAGTGGTCGCCGAACGCATGCAGGCCGGCCAGATCGAATCGCTGCGATATCTGCGCAACCCGTTGGACGTGCTGGCCCAGCAGATCGTCGCGATGCTGGCCCTCGGTCCGCTCACCGTCGATGAGATCGGGGCGCTCGTACGGCGCGCCGCACCGTACGCCGGGCTGCCCGAATCCGCCCTGCATGCGGTCTTGGACATGCTGGCCGGGCGCTACCCCTCCGACGCCTTCGCCGAACTCCGGCCGCGGGTCACCTGGGATCGGGTCACCGACACGGTGACTGCCCGGGCCGGGGCGCAGCGGCTGGCGGTGACCAGCGGCGGCACGATCCCCGACCGCGGGATGTTCGGCGTCTTCCTGGTCGGCGAACCAGGGATGGTGGGCCGCCGGGTGGGCGAACTCGACGAAGAGATGGTCTACGAATCCCGCAACGGTGACGTTTTCCTGCTCGGCTCGTCCTCCTGGCGGATCCAGGACATCACCCACGACCGAGTGCTGGTCAGCCCGGCGCCCGGTCAGCCGGGAAAGATGCCGTTCTGGCACGGGGATGCCCCCGGGCGCCCGCTGGAACTCGGCCGCGCCGTCGGCGCGTTCCTGCGCGAAGTCGGCAACCAGCGCGACGGCGCACAGGACCGGGCACGCGGACGGCTGGCCGAGGCCGGGCTGGACGCCTGGGCCACGGACAACCTGCTTGGCTACCTCCGCGAACAGACCGAGGCGACCGGGCACCTGCCGGATGACGCGACGTTGGTGGTCGAGCGCTTTCGCGACGAACTCGGCGACTGGCGACTGGTCGTGCACTCCCCCTTCGGGGCGCAGGTCAATGCCCCGTGGGCCCTCGTCCTGACCGCTCGGCTGCGCGAGCAACTGGGCACCGACGTCGTGGCGATGCACTCCGATGACGGGATCGTGTTGCGGCTGCCGGACACAACCGGACAAGCGCCCTCGGCCTCGCTGATCCTGCTCGACCCGGACGAGGTCGAGGCCGCGGTCATCGCCGAGGTGGGTGGGTCGGCGTTATTCGCCTCCCGCTTCCGCGAGTGCGCAGCGCGAGCACTGCTCCTCCCCCGCCGCGACCCCCGCCGTCGTACCCCGCTCTGGCAACAGCGCCAGCGTGCGGCCCAATTGCTCGGTGTAGCAAGCGATTACGGATCTTTTCCGATCGTGCTCGAAACCGTACGCGAATGCCTCCAGGATGTGTACGACGTTGCCGGCCTGGTCACCCTCATGCGGGACATCACCTCCCGTCGGATCCGGGTGGTTGACGTCGAGACCGCTACGGCATCGCCCTTCGCCCAGTCGCTGCTGTTCGGCTACGTCGGCGCCTTCATCTATGACGGTGATGCGCCGCTGGCCGAACGGCGGGCCCAGGCCCTGGCCTTGGACAACACGCTGCTGGCCGAATTGCTCGGCCAGGCCGAGTTGCGTGAACTGCTCGATCTCACCGCACTGCTGGAGGTCGAGAGCGAGATACAGCGGCTTCCCGCCGACCGACATCCGCGGAATCTGGACGGAGCCGCTGACCTGTTCCGGCTGGTGGGCGACCTGCGCAGTGACGAGGCCGCAGCCCGCGGGGTCTCGGCCGCCTGGCTGGAGGAACTGGGCGCCACGCGACGGGTTCTTTCGGTGCGGGTCGCGGGTGAGGAGCGCTTCGCCGCCGTAGAAGACGCCGGAAGATTCCGCGATGCACTGGGGGTGGCCCTGCCGGTCGGCGTACCCGAGGCATTCACCGAGCCGGTGGCCGACCCGGTCGGCGATCTGATCGGGCGTTTCGCCCGTACCCATGGGCCCTTCCGTGCCGAGGACTGTGCCCGACGGCTGGGACTCGGCGTCGCCGTCGTCGGCGCCACCTTGAGTCGACTGGCCATTACCGGCCGGGTGACCAGCGGCGAATTCCGCCCGCACGGTTCGGGGCTGGAATGGTGTGACGCCGACGTGTTGCGGATGATTCGGCGCCGCTCACTTGCCGCACTGCGCAAGGAAGTGGAGCCGGTCGAGCCGCACGTTTTCGGGCGCTTCCTGCCGATCTGGCAGGGAGTCGGCCCGCGACTGTCCGGCGTGGACGGTGTGCTCACCGTCGTGGAGCAGTTGGCCGGCGCGCTGGTGCCCGCCTCCGCCCTGGAGACGCTCGTCCTGCCGGCCCGGATCCGGGACTACCACCCGGCGATGCTCGACGAACTCACCAGCGCAGGCGAAGTGCTGTGGACCGGAGCCGGAGGGCTACCCGGCTCGGACGGCTGGCTGACCCTGACCCCGGCCGACCTCGCCCCGCTCCTGCTGTCCGACCCCGTGCCGAATGACTCAGATCTCGCGCTCGCCGTGCTGAGCGCGCTCGAGGACGGTCGCGCATTGTTCTTCCGCGACCTGGTCACCGCCATCGGGAGCCTCGACGACGCCGAGGTGGAGACCGCGATCTGGGGCCTCGTCTGGGCCGGTCTGCTGACCAACGACACGTTGGCACCGCTGCGTACGACGTTGGCCGGCCGCGGGGCGCACCGCCAGGTAACCCGGGCGAAGCCCCGGTACGGCCGCGCCGCCCGGCCAGGGCGAGCCAGGATGCCCTCGCGTTCGGGACCCCCGCAGGTCGGCGGTCGCTGGTCAGCGGTGCCGGCTCGCGACGCCGATCCGACTCGCCGCGTGCACGCGCGAGCCGAGAGTCTGGTGGAGCGTCATGGCGTGTTGACCCGCAGCGCCTCCGGTGTTGACGAGATGCAGGGCGCGTTCGCGACGTTGTATCCGGTACTGCGCGCCATGGAGGAGAGCGGCCGGTTGCGACGCGGATACTTCATCGAATCTCTCGGGGCGGCGCAGTTCGGCTCCATCGGGGCAGTCGACCGGCTCCGTGGAATCGCCGGACCCACCGACAACAAGGGAACGGGTGCGGTCCTGCTGGCAGCCGCGGACCCGGCCAATCCGTACGGCGCTGCGCTGCCCTGGCCGACGCGGGAAGGCGGTCACCGCCCCGGCCGCAAGGCGGGCGGGCTGGTGGTGCTGGTAGCCGGTGCCTTGGCGTTGTACGTCGAACGCGGCGGCCGTTCGCTGCTGACCTTCACCGAGGATCCGGATGTGCTCGCGGCAGCGGCCGCAGCCCTGGCGAACGGTGCCGGGCGAGGCGCACTGGGCCGGCTCACCGTGCAACGCAGCGACGGCGCTCCTGCGGTCGAGGACTCGCCAATGACCAGGGCATTGGAGGCGGCCGGTTTCTCGGTGACCCCCCGCGGTCTGCGACTGCGCCCAAGTCGTTGACCGACGTCAGCGCGAGGGTGGAGCCAGAACCTCGAGACCGGCCAGCGTTCGGTTGTGCGCGGCGGACCTGACCTCCTGAGCCTGGGCGACCTGTTCCCAGAAGCGCACGACGCCGCGCCGCGCGGGGCCATGATCGGTAGACCGGTCGTCGTCGACATCGGCGCCTGTGATGATCGCGGCAGGCTCAGACTTGGGATAGAGCCAACGACGTAG
>JACCQS010000383.1 GCA_013814015.1 Geodermatophilaceae bacterium
TTCGGGACGCTGAAGCCGATTTGTCCTGGACCGGGCCCGTCCCTGCGCAATGGGCGGCGAGCTTCCACTGTGCCGAGCCGCTGGCCCGGGAGCTGGTGTGTGCGGCCGTACGGGAGACGTTCGAGGAGTCCGGCGTACTGCTCGCCTCGGCCATCGACGGCTCCTCGCTCGACCCGTCGTCGGTCGATTGGGAGGCCGATCGGCTGGCCCTTCTGTCGCGGGAACGATCGCTGTCCGAGGTCTTCGCCGCGCATGGGGTGACCCTGCGCGCGGACCTGCTCCGGCCGTGGGCGCACTGGATCACGCCGGAGGCCGAACCCAGGCGCTACGACACGAAGTTCTTCACCGCCGCCGTGCCGGCCGGTCAGGAACCGCGGAATGTCTCCGGCGAGGCCGACGAGGCGGCCTGGGTGCGTGTCGTCGACGCCCTGGCCGAGAACGAACAGGGCACCCGGATGATGCTGCCGCCGACGCTGGTCACGCTCACCGACCTGGTCGGTCACGCCACGGTCGCCGACGTACTCGAGGCCGCCCCCAAGCAACCGCTGACTCCGGTCGTGCCGCGGCTGGTCGTACGCGATGGCAGGGAATATGTCGAGATGCCCGACGGCAGCCTGGTGAAGACGCCGATCAGACTGGGCCCCGGCGGCAGTCGCTAGCGGGCGCGGCGGCGTAACCGATCCTCGTCGAGCACCAGCACGGTCTTACCCTCCAGGCGCAGCCAGCCGCGATGGGCGAAGTCGGCCAGCGCCTTGTTGACCGTCTCCCGGGAGGCGCCGACAAGTTGGGCGAGCTCTTCCTGGGTCAGGTCGTGGGTGACCCGCAGCAACCCGGACTCGTCCCGGGCGCCGAACCGGTCGGCCATCCCGAGCAATGACTTGGCCACCCGACCGGGTACGTCGGTGAAGATCAGGTCGGCCACTGTGTCGTTGGTACGCCGCAGCCGCCGAGCCAGAACCCGCAACAGCTGCACGCCGATCTCCGGGTGCGCATCGATCCAGGGCAGCAGCGCCTGCTGGGACATCTTGGCCAAGGACACGTCGGTCAGCGCCGTGGCCGTAGCGGTCCGGGGGCCAGGGTCGAAGATTGACAGCTCCCCGAACTGGTCTGCGGGTCCCATGACAGAGAGCACGTTCTCGCGACCATCCGGTGCGCGACGGACGATCTTGACCTTGCCGTCCAGGATGATGAACAGGCTGTCGCCCGGCTCTCCTTCGGCGAACACCGTGGTGCCTCGTGGCAGGTCGAGTCGTTCGAGGTCAGCGGCCACCGGTTCGGCTGCCTCGGGAGAGACTCCTTGGAAAACGCCGGACCGCGCCAGCATCTCGTTCACCGCGTTCCTCCATTCCCCTTGGCAACGCCTCGCCGAGGCAGCCGTGAGTCTAGGGGTACTCAGTGCTCGCGCTGCCGGCCCACGAGCGCGGCCAGCTTGGGTAGCCGCCGGCGACGGTTACGCCAGCGCTCGAGTGAGCGGCGTACGCCGTACCGGAAGACGTTGTCCACGTCCTCGCGGCTGGCCGTGTCGAGGAACGCCTCGACTTGGGTGTCGGTGACCCCACGTCGCAGCGGCTCCTCGACCCGCTCCATGAACAACAGGAAAGCGAGGAGAAGTAGCGGAAAGAACACCACCAGCAGGCCGGCCATCGCCGTCAGTATGACTCAAGGCTTAGCCCCGCCACGTCAGGTCGGGCTCCGCCGGGCCGCTCACTCCACGGCCACAGGTCTCGCCGGCTCGCCGTAGCATCGTCGATGTGGCAGGAGCAGCGGCGCGGCGCCGCAAGATAGTGGCCGAAACCTCGCTGTCGCGAACCCGCCGCGCCCGCCGGATGAACGCTGAACTCGCCCGGATCCACCCGGATGCCCATTGCGAGTTGGACTTCCGAACTCCTCTCGAGCTCACGGTCGCCACCATCCTGTCCGCCCAGACCACCGACAAGATGGTCAACTCGGTGACCCCCACGCTGTTCGCGAGATACCCCACCGCTGCCGATTACGCCGGAGCCGACCCCGCCGAGATGGAGGCGCTGCTCACACCGACCGGCTTCTTTCGGGCCAAGACCAGGTCGGTGATCGGTCTCGGCCAGGCGCTGGTGGAGCGGTACGGCGGTGAGGTGCCAGCCAAGCTGGCCGACCTCGTCACACTGCCGGGTATCGGGCGCAAGACGGCAAACGTCGTGCTGGGCAACGCGTTCGGCATCCCGGGAATCACCGCCGACACGCACTTCCAACGCCTGGTACGACGCTGGGCGTGGACCGCGGAGACCGATCCGGTCAAGATCGAGCACGCAGTCGGACCACTGATTCCGCGCATGGAGTGGACGATCCTGTCCCACCGGGTGATCTTCCATGGCCGCCGGGTCTGCCACGCTCGCAAGCCCGCCTGCGGTGCCTGCGCGCTGGCCACTTGGTGCCCTTCCTATGGCGACGGTCCGGTCGACCGTGACGTGGCGGCCAAGCTGATCAAGGGCCCGGATTCCGCGGCCAGAGCGAGGGCCGCCGCCCTGGGTCTGCCGGTCCGAACCCCGGATGAGCTGGCCGAGCTGGCCATGGAGCAGTCGGCATGAATCGTTTCCGTGACCGCGCCGGCGCCGTCGTGGTCCCTCGGCCAACGAAGGTTGTCATCGTGGCGATGCTGGTGGCCGTACTCGCGCTGGCCGGGTGTGGTTCGACCGGCGGTGACACTGCGGCCGGCCGGTCCACGCAGCAGACTCAGGCTCTGCCTGACCTCACCGATTGCCCAGGCTCCACAGGTCAGCCGGCCGCCGGGGAGCAGGGACTGCCGGAGCTGAGCCTGCCGTGCCTGGACGGTGGCGGCGGAATGTTGACCATCGGTGAAGCGCCAGGAGTGCCACTGGTGCTCAACCTGTGGGCGACCTGGTGTACGTCGTGCCGCGACGAGCTTCCACTGTTCAGTCAGCTGTACACATCATCCGATCGAGGGCAACTGCTCGTCGCCGGTGTCGTCACCCGCGACGGCGCCGGGCTGGCGGCTGAGTTCGTCATGGACCTCGACATCGCGCTTCCCAGTGGCCTGGACGAGAACGGTGACCTCTACCTCGATCAGGGTATGCGCGGATTACCTGGAACGTTCTTCGTTCGCGCCGACGGCAGTGTCGCGCACGCCGAACTGGCCCCGATCACGTCCTACGACGACCTCCTCGTGCTCGTACGAGAACACCTCGGAGTGAACCTGTGAGGGAGCATCGCAGCGAGGAACGAGCGAGGAGCGCAGCGAACGTCCGTGCGGAGCGCGGAGTGTCACTGTGAGAGCGCAGGTGGTGCGGATACCGGCGTACATGACCCGACTCGCCGAGCGGATCGGCGGGTTGGACGAGCACCACATGTCGAAATGGGCACCACCCGAGAAGGGTGGCCGCGCGTCGGCGGTGCTCATTCTGATCGCAGACAATGACGGCCGACCCGACGTACTCCTCATCCAGAAGGCCGCCACGCTGCGAAACCATGCGGGCCAGCCAGCCTTTCCCGGTGGCGCGGCCGAGCCCGGCGATGTCGATCTCAGCGCTACCGCGCTGCGCGAGGCCGCCGAGGAGGTTGGCCTGGACCCGTCGGGGGTGAGCGTGGTGGCGAGTTTGCCGGTGCTGTACCTCGCGCCTTCGGGGTACGTCGTGACGCCGATTCTGGGCTATTGGCACACGCCCGGACCCGTCGGCGTCAACGATCCCGGAGAGGTCGCGTCGGTGGCCCGGGTGCCGATCGCCGAACTCGCCGACCCGAGCAACCGCTTCCAGGTTCGCCACCCGTCGGGGTACACCGGCCCGGCCTTCGGGGTCTCGGGCATGGTCGTCTGGGGCTTCACCGCTGGCCTGCTCTCGATGCTGCTCGAGTGGGCCGGATGGGCACGGCCGTGGGACGCCGATGAAGTCCGGGATCTGGAGGTTCCCACGGGCCTGCGGGAGACCCTGCTATGAGCCTGTTCCTCGCGGCCCGGCGCTGGATGGCCCTGGCGTTCATGACGGTGCTAGCCGTTGCGATCGGCGGCTGCGATTCAAGTCCTGAGCCGCCGGAGCCACCGGACACGGCCGCGGTGGAGGGTGCGGTCACGGTAGGTCCGGACGGAGTGCAGACGATCACCCTGATCTCTGGGGATGACTACCGCTTCCTCCCCGCCGAATTCACCGTGGCGCCGGGTCAGGTCCGGATCACCCTCGACAATGCGGCCACCCAGCTCACCCACAGCTTGGCTTTCCCGCCCGATGTCAGTCCCAGCAACATCGTCGAATCGATATCTGTCGTCGCCCCGGGCGAGGTAGACAAGCTCGAGTTCACTGTGAGCACGCCCGGGGAGTACGCCTTCATCTGTTCCTTCCACGAGGCGCTGGGCCACACCGGCGTGATGACAGTCGCCGCGTGATCGACCTCGTCATCGTCGGCTTTGCGCTCATCTTCGCCGTCAATGGTTACCGGCACGGCCTGATCAGCTCGGCCTTGTCCTTCGTAGGGTTCCTGATCGGCGTCGTGATCGGCGCACAGATCGCCGGCCGGGTGGCGACGGCAATCACCGACGATCCTGTGGTTCGGGTGATTCTCGCGCTGGTCATCGTGTTCGGACTGGCCGGTCTGGGGCAGTTCGCCGTCGGGCTGATCGGTACCCGGTTGCGGCGAGTCGTGACTTGGCGCCCGGCGCGGGTCGTGGACTCTGTGCTGGGCACACTCGTCTCTGCGCTGACCGTGCTACTGGTCGCCTGGATCGTCGCGACCCCATTGGCGGCGGCACCGTTTCCATCGCTGGCAAGCGAAGTCCGCCAGTCCCGGATCCTGCAGGTGGTCGACACAGCGGTTCCGGACCCGGTCCGAACGCTCTACCAGTCCCTGCGCGAGTCGTTGGACCGACAGGGCCTGCCGGATGTGCTGGATCCGCTGACCCAGACCGTCGTCCCCGACGTGGCCGCCCCGGACGAGGCGTTGCTGTCCAGCCCGGTCGTGAGCCGGGTCAGCGGGTCGGTGGTCAAGGTCAGTGGAGACGCGCCCTCCTGTTCCCGGGGGATCAACGGTTCTGGATTCGTCTACGCGGCCGAGCGGGTGATGACCAACGCACACGTACTGGCCGGCGTCGACGATCCGCGGGTGCTGGCCGAGGGCGAGGAGTACGACGCGACCATCGTCTACGTCGACGAGCAGGTCGACGTCGCCGTACTCGCCGTACCAGGGCTGCCTCAGGTGCCGTTGACCCTGGCTGCAGCAGAGCGCGGCTCAGGCGACGACGCGATCATTCTCGGTTATCCAGGCGGTGGCGATCTCCAGGTCGGCTCGGCGCGGGTACGCGATCTCAGCGAGATCCGTGGACCGAACTTCCGGGCTGACGGCACCGTGTCGCGCGAGGTGTATTCGTTGTTCGGTCAGGTGCGTTCGGGCAATTCCGGTGGGCCGCTGCTGGACACCGACGGGTCGGTGCTGGGGGTGGTTTTCGCGTCGGCGATCGACGATCCGTCGACGGGATACGCGTTGTCAGCCGAGCAGGTCAATACCGCTGCCACCGAGGGCGCATCCGCCAGCAGGGAGGTCGATTCCGGTCCGTGCGCCTGACCGGGATCAGCTCTTGATCCAGCGCAGGATCTCACCGGTCACCAGGTCCGGCACCTCTTCGGGCAGGAAGTGCCCAGCATGCGAAATCGTCTGCCACTCATAGGTGCTCGACACGTAGCGGCTGGAACCCTGGGCAGTCGTCGGCAGCACGCAGGTGTCCAGCCCGCCATGCAGTTGCAGCGTGGGCATTCCCACCGGAATCGACATCCGCCGGGTGTAACGCGCGCCGTCGGGCCGCGGCAGCGAACGCACCGCCCAGCGATAGTGCTCGAGTGCTCCGTACGCGGCCTGCGGTATCAGCATGGCCTGTTGGTAGCGCGCTCTCGCCTCGGCGAAGTCCACTGTGGACGCCCAGCCATCTCCGGCCCACGCAGTCATCAGCCGGCCAACTTCGGCGGCTCCGTCCCTGGTCAGCCGCTGCTCGGGGAGTCGCGGCGTCTGGAATCCGAAGACATGGCTGCTGGCCCCGATCTGTTTGAAGTCGCTGACCAGAGCCGCCCGCAAGCGGCGGGGATGGGGCGCTGACAGGACGACCAGTCGGCCTACGACGTCGGGCCGGAACCGAGCCACCGTCCAGGCGACGCTCCCTCCGAGGTCATGACCGACCAGAGTGGCTTCCCGCTCACCCATGGCGGTCACCAGGCGGGCGATGTCGGCGGCCGTCGTCATCACGTCGTACGGGCGTGGCGGCTTGTCACTTGCGCCGAAACCACGCAGATCCGGCGCCACGACGCGGTATCCGGCCTCCGCGAGTGCCACCAGCTGGTGTCGCCAAGTCCACCAGAACTGCGGAAACCCGTGCAGCAGAAGGATCAATGGTCCACTGCCTGCCTCGGCGACGTGGAGCCGGACTCCATTGGTCGAGTAGTCGCTATGACTCCAGGGACCGTCGAGCAGCACCGAACTCGCATCGGGACGGTCGGCCCCGCGCGGATGCACTACGCGCTCATATCAGGGAGTACGAGCGATCCCGGGGCTGCGCTGACCAGGAGCCTGACGGGAGAGCAGTTCCTTGGAGTCCTTCAGGGTCTCGATGGTCCGTTCCGGCGCCTTGACCTTTTTCAGCAGGCGCATCCCGATCAGGACGAGCAGCCCGGCCAGCAGGACGAAGAAGGCCCAGACGATCAGATAAGACAGCCACCGGGGCAGCCCCAGCGCGACCAGTCCCTCGGCGAGAGCGATGAACAGGAACGTCACCGAGAACAACAGCATGACCCCGGCTGCCCCGAACATTCCGGCCCCGATGCCGCCTCGTTTGGCCGAAGTCGCGATCTCGGCCTTCGCCAGTTCCACCTCGGCACGGATGAGCGTGGACATGTGCTCACTCGCGGTTCCGAACAGCGCGCCGATCGGCTGCTTGGACTGCGCACCGAGCGTCGTCGAACCGCCGACGGTTGACTGGCCCTCGACGGGGCTGTGCTGCGTCGAGGAAGAAGGCGAACTCATGGTCACTCCAGCAGTCTAGGGGCCTCAGACGCAGCGCTCGACATGGCCGGCGACCACCGCGTAGGAGAAGTGATCGACAGTCCACGTGAGTTCCACCTGGACGACGAAGGTTCCCAACGCGCGATTCGCCGGTCTCATCAGGAACGTCGCCTGGTCATAGCTGTCAGCCGAAGTGATCAGGCTGGCCGCCCAGGACTCAATGTCTTGGCGGCAGTTCATTCGTACGACGAGGGTGGCCGCACTCACCGCGGAGGAGAAGCTCTGTGCACCGGTCGGCGGCAGTTCGCCGTACAGCCGTCGCGCCGAGGCATCGACCAGCGAGGGGTCGGCATCTTCTGGTTCAGCGCTGGTAGAGGATCTCGGGACCTCCTCAACGGGATCTGGCTGCAAGGCCCGGAAGCCGAAAAGGCCGGCCAACACCACCAGGAGCATCACGACCGGGACCACCCACGGCCGCGAGCGGCGGGTCGGCTCCGGCTCTGCGGAGTCCAGCACCTCCTCGCTGGGTGCTCCCGCTGCGATCACCTCCTCACGGTACGACGCGCAGGCGCCGGCTGAGGAGCGCACACCGCAGTACTTTTCGGCGCCTGCAGGCCGCCGCTGACCGCCCAACCGTGGCGGGTGCCTCGGCGGCGTGGGTAGGTTCGCAGTCGAGCGTTTCGCAGGAGCTGAGGAGATCCGTTGACCGAGAATCCCGCCCTTTCCAATCTGAGCCACGAGACCCGGCACTTCGATCCGCCCGACGCCTTGGCTGCGCACGCCAATGTCGGCCAAGCCGCCTACGAGGAGGCGGCGGCTGATCGGTTGGGCTTCTGGGAGAAGCAGGCCGGCCGACTCGATTGGATTCAGCGGTGGGACACCACCCTGGACTGGGATCCGCCGTTCGCGAAGTGGTTCGTCGGCGGAAAGCTCAACGTGGCGGTCAACTGTCTCGACCGGCAAGTGGAAGCCGGCCGCGGGAACAAGGTTGCGATCCATTTCGAGGGCGAGCCGGGAGACAAGCGCACGATCACCTACGCCGAGTTGACCGCCGAGGTCTGCAAGGCCGCCAATGCGATGACCGAATTGGGCGTGGCGCCCGGCGACCGCGTGATGATCTACCTGCCGATGATTCCCGAGGCGGCTATCGCGATGTTGGCCTGCGCGCGGATCGGGGCACCGCACTCGGTGGTTTTCGGTGGATTCTCCCCGGACAGCCTGCGCAATCGGATCGACGACTGTGGTTCGAAGTTCGTGATCACCTCCGACGGCGGCTACCGGCGTGGGTCGGCGGGTGCGCTCAAGTCCAATGTGGACGCTGCCGCCGATACCGAGGGCTCTCCGGTGGAGCGAGTGCTCGTCGTACGCCGTACCGGCCAGGACGTCGAGTGGAACGACGATCGTGATCTGTGGTGGCACGACGTCGTGGACCGGCAGCCGGACACGCACGAGGCTG
>JACCQS010000403.1 GCA_013814015.1 Geodermatophilaceae bacterium
CGGGACATGGATCGGCTGCGCGAAGCCCTGGGCGATGAGCAGCTGACCTATCTCGGCTACTCCTACGGGACCACCCTCGGATCCACCTATGCCGAACTGTTCCCCGATCGGGTACGTGCCCTCGTCCTCGACGGTGCGGTCGATCCCAGCAAGGACGACCTGGAAAGCTCTGAAGGCCAGGCCGCCGGATTCGAGCAGGCCTTCGACGCCTTCGCCGCCGACTGCGCCGCCCAGGGGTCGGCCTGCCCCGCGGGGCCCGATCCGCGAAACCTGGTCTATCAGTTGCTCGACCAGGCCGAGGCCGCGCCGATCCCGTCCAGCGGTCCGGACGGCCGTAGCGCCAGCGACGGACTGGTCTTCATCGGCGTGCTGGGCGCGCTCTACAGCCAGGACGCCTGGCCGGACCTCGCCCAGGCTCTTGCGACGGCACAGTCGGGCGATTCGGTGGAGATCCTGGAGCTTGCCGACGGGTACACCCGGCGCCTGGACGACGGGACCTATCCGAACCTGACCGATGCCAACATCGCAATCAACTGCGCCGACAGCGACCAGACCTTCACCGCGAACGAAGTACGGAGGTACATCGCCGAATGGGATATCAGCTATCCCCTGTACGGCGCGGCGCTGGCCAGCGGGTTGCTGACCTGCACCCTGTGGGACGCCACCCGACACCCGTTGCCCGACCGTGATGCAGCCGGATCGGCTCCGATCCTGGTGATCGGAACCGAGGGCGACCCCGCGACCCCGTACGAGGGGGCCGTGACCATGGCCGAGCAACTGGAGGCCGGCGTGCTGTTGACCTGGCAAGGCGAGGGGCACACCGCCTTTCCCAAGACCGACTGCATCACCGACGCGGTCGTCGAGTATCTCGTCGACCTTGTCGCGCCAGCCGACGGCACGACCTGCCCGGCGTGATCTGATGGCGAGCAGCCCGGCCCTCGAGTTGGAGATCGGCGACCGCACCCTACGGGTGTCCAACCCGGACAAGCCCTACTTCGCCGAACTCGGGGTCAGCAAACGTGAGGTCGTCGAATACTTCATTGCGGTCGGTCCCGGAATCCTGGCCGCGCTCCGCGACCGCCCGACCACCCTCGAGCGCTGGCCCGGAGGCGTTTTCGAGGGCGCCAAGCTATCCACCCGGATGGACAACAGGGGTGATGCCTTCTTCCAGAAGCGGGTCCCCAAGAACGCACCGGACTGGGTCCAGACCGCGCGGATCGCGTTCCCGTCCGGTCGCACCGCCGACGAGGTGTGCCCGACGGAGGTGGCCGTGATCGCATGGGCAGCCAATCTCGGGACGTTGACCTTCCATCCGTGGCCGGTCACCCGCTCGGACGTGGACCGTCCGGATCAGCTGCGGATCGACCTCGACCCGCAACCGGGCACGTCGTTCACCGAGGCGGCGCAGGTTGCCCCGGACGTACGCGAACTGCTCGCGGAGGCGGGTCTGACCGGGTTTCCGAAGACCTCGGGGGGTCGAGGACTGCACGTCTACGTTCCGATCCAGCCGCGGTGGGAGTTCCCCGACGTACGGCGTGCGGTGATCGCCTTCGGCCGTGAGCTGGAGCGTCGCCTCCCCCAGCAAGTCACGATGTCCTGGTGGAAGGAAGAACGCGGCGAGAGGATCTTCATCGATTACAACCAGATGGCCCGAGACCGCACCATCGCTTCGGCTTACTCCGTACGACCGTCTCCTCGCGCGCTGGTCTCGGCGCCGCTGGTGTGGGACGAGGTGGCCCTGGCGTTACCGGAGGACTTCGATCTGCGTTCGATGCCTGCCCGGTTCGACACGGTCCCGGACCCGCATGCCGAGCTGTACGACGGTCCCGAGGGCTCGATCGAGACGCTGCTGGAGTGGGCCGACCGCGATGCGACCGACCGCGGACTGGAGGGGATGCCCTATCCCCCGGACTACCCGAAGATGCCCGGTGAGCCGCCGCGGGTGCAGCCGAGCAAGAAGAACGCAGCCAACTGGCCCAAACCTGACCAGCCCGACGAGAACGACGCGACAGAGAACTCTGGCTCGCGAGGTCATGAGTAAGGCGCAGAGACTTCTGTCCCGGCTGAGGAATCCATCCCACAGTCACCACTGAGCCGCATCCGGGCTCGCCCCGATCGACGGACTGTTCAGAACGGCGGTGGGTCGCTGTCGGAGCCGCTGTCGGGTGTTCTGAGGTAAGGGTCGCGACGAGGCACGCTGCTGGGCCTTGGTCGTAGGTCGGGCTCGTGTTCCGGGTAGGCGTGTCCGGTGGGGGCGATCCAGTCGATCCGCCCGTCGGCGCCAACGCGGGCCTGCCAGTCGGGATGTTGTTTCAGCCGATGGTGGTGCCGGCAGCGGGAACGCAGGTTGCCCGCACTGGTCGGCCCGTGCGGGAACGGAATGTTGTGGTCCAGATCGACCCGGGGACTGGAACAGATCGGCTGGGTGCAGCCGCCGTCGCGGACCCGGACATGCTCGCGCAGTGCGGTCGGCGGGTCGTGCACCGTCGTCCCGACATCCAATAGCGTCCCGGTCAGCGGTTCGTAGACGATCCGCTGCCAGCCGGCATCGGCGATCAGCCGCAGCGCCACCTCGCCCGGTAGCGGCCCGTACCCGGCCAGCAGCGGAGCCTCGGTGCTGGTCCCGAGCAGCCAATCCGCAGAAACCTTGACCTGGACCCGGCACCACGCCGGAACCCTCGGCGGCCGGTGCCCACCGGGCAGCTCACATCCCCGCCGCCCGGACCCAGATCCCGACGCCCCGGGCGGCTCCGCCGCACTGCCGTCGCCGTCCGCGCGATCAGTTCCGGCCGCGCGATCAGTTCCGGCCGACGTGTCGGTGTCCGTCGCAGTCTCGTCGCCGGTCGCGCCGTTCTGGCCAGTGGCCCTGCCCGCGCCGTCCGCGCCCGTCGGGCTGTCCGTGCCGGTCGGGCCCGGCTGGTCGGAGGATCTGTCCTCGGGGGACCGCACGGTGCTCGGGCCGCTGCCGGCGCCGGGCTGCTCGGCGGGACAGGCTCCGTCCAGGTAGGCGATCATCATCTCGGTCAGGGAATCGGCGCGGCGCTGGTCGGCGGTCCGGTCGTCGCCGGGTTGCCGGCTGGTTTCGGCGTGGGTGTTCGTCGCGGCCCACACCGCGGCGGCGTGATCGGCCGGCAGCAGCGCCCAGATCCCGGTCATCCCATGCTCCCGCGGGTATTTCTTCACCGTCCTGGTCGCGCATGCGTCCTCGTGCTGTTCGTCTTCCTCCCGTGAGTCGACCGCCGCAGCAGCGAGGGCAACCCGGGCGCGGAGCTTGCTGGGCGTCAATTCCTCGGCCGCGGGCAGGACCTCGTCCTGGACCAGCACGGCAGCATCATCGGACAACGTCCGGGTGCCCTCGGCGATCACCCGAGCCCGGGCCACACAGATCCGCCCCGAGTCCAGCGCTGCCAGGGTGGCCGGGAGCCGGTCGGTCAGGTCCAGGGCGGTATGCAGCCTGGACCACGCCGCATACCGAGAACAGGTCAACGCCAAGGCGATCTCATCGACGAAGAACGCCAACTCCTCCTGCCCACGGGCGGCCACCCGGCGCCGCGCCAACTCGGCGACCGCCCGAACCTGCCCAGCCGCAGCCCACGAAGCCTGCTGCTCGAAGCCGCTGATCCGGTCGATCAATCCCCCATCACCAACCTCGCCGTCGGTGATCCCGGACAACGACGCGGCCAACACCGGCCCGGGGGCATCGGTCAGGGCATCGGAGACCTGCGCCGCCTCGGCCTCGGCCAACGCCAGCCACACATCCTCGGGCAGGTCCGGTGGAGCGGCATCCAGAACCTCGTCCGGAACATCCCGCAACGAGGCCGCGTACTCGACCTCCGACTGCGCTTCCCACTCGGCCAGAAAACCGGGATTGAATTCCCCTGGCCCGGCCACGGATGCACGCGCGGAGTGATCGGTCACCGGCAGGCCACCTCAGCATCTACACCCGTCCGGCACCTTCACGCCTCGAACGTATGTTCGAATGATACTACAGTCCGCTGACATGCAACAGCTTTGGAACGAAACTCGCAAGAGAACTGGCCGCCGTACCCGTACCGGCCGCACTCGGACCGGCACCGTCAGTCCTCGTCAACGCGATCAGCGCCCATGCGCGTCTGCTCGCTGACTATGCGACCGTGGCCTCCGGGGAGCGTGGGCGCGGACCGTGTCGAGGGTGAGGATGAGGCCGTCCAGCACTGCCTCGGGAAAGATCATGTCGGGACCGTGCGGAGCATGATCGGTGAACGGAGATTCGTAGAGTCGCCGGGCCTCCATCACACCGTTGTCGGTCAGATGTTCGACGATGAGGTTCACGAAGCGGATCTGATCGACGGTGAACGTCGTGTCGGCAAGGAAGTCCGAGAACGCCTCTGTCGCCGCCTCGCGGTCGAGACCGACCAGAGAGCGGACGAACAGGCCCAGCTCATGCTGCCGATCCGCAGCATGGTGGAGTCGAAGTCGTAGCCATGAAACATGCTGTGATGGAAGTGCTTGCGTTGCACGGCATTGCTCAGCACCGACGGATGGGTGCGGCGGACGTACTCGCCGGTGGCAACGAGGAATTCAGCCGTGCCGCAGGCAGGGTCGCAGATCTCGTCGGACGGGGTCGGCTCGGTCATTTCGACCATCAGCGCGATGATGTGTCGCGGTGTGCTGAACTGACCGTTCTGCCCCGCCGAGGCGATCTTGCTGAGCATGTACTCGTACAGGTCCCCGTTGGTGTCCCGGTCCTGCATCGGCACGTCGTTGAGCCTGTCGACGACCCGACCAAGTAGCTGCGCGGTCGGGATCGTGAATCGCGCGTCCTTCATGTGCTCTGAGTAGGTCGAGCCGTCACCGCCGAGCTTCTGCAGGAACGGGAAGACCTGCTCGCCGACCACCTTGTGCATCACTGCTGGGTCGAGGCTCTTGAAGTGCGACCACCGGAGGTTGTTCTGACCCGGCTTGAACACCGGGGTTCTCGACCGGACCGCCGACCCGGTTGGCCAGCTTCTCGGCAAGGGTTTGCAGGTCGTCTAGACGCCGGATGAAGAGCAGGTAGGTGATCTGTTCGATGACCTCCAGCGGGTTGGAGATGCCGCCCGACCAGAACGCATCCCAGATCCGGTCGATCTTGCTCTTCAGCTCACCCGTGATCATCGGCGAAGGTTAGCCCGCAGTCACGACTTTCGCCCCGCGTCGGCGGGTTTCCGTACCCGGCGGTTCAGCGCGGGCAGTCCGTGCCGGCGCCGTACGAACATCCACAACGGCGGCGCCGTCAACACCACCGCGATCAGGATCGTCGCGGTCCATCCGTTGGGCACCTCGAGCAGTTTCAGCGCCGAGGCCAACAGGATCAGGGCCAGCGCCCGGCGCACAATCCCACCGGGCGCCTTGGCCGAGACGAGCGACCCGGCGATCACGCCCGGGATGGCACCGACCAGCAGTGAGCTCGCGATGTCGAACTGGAAGTCCCCGAAGAGCAGATGACCGATGGCGGCGGAGATCACCAGCGGTACGGCCTGGACGATGTCGGTGCCGACGATGTTCGAGGCCTGCAGCTTCGGATACAGCAGGAGCAGCGCGATGATGATCAGCGAGCCCGAACCCACAGAAGTCATGCCCACCACCAGCCCGCCGACCACGCCGACGAGCACCGTGGGAATCGGTCGAATAGTCACGCCGGCCGCAGTCTCCACCGTGGGCGCACCTTCACCGCGCCGTCGCTTGGCCCAGGCGATCAGGCTCAGATAGGACTTCAGGATCAGGCCGGCCGCAGCCAGGAGCAGCGCGATCCCCAGCGCGATCTTGATGACCTGCTGGACCTCGCCTCCGGCGCCGAGCGCCCGAGCAACCAGAACCCCACAGAACGCGGCGGGCACAGATCCCAGGCACAGCCAACCGACCAGCGACTTGTTGACGGTGCCCATCCGCATGTGCACAGCTCCGCCGGACGGTTTCATCACTGCCGACACCACGAGGTCGCTGGACACCGCGGCCAGCGGCGAGACGCCGAAGAAGAGGACCAACATCGGCGTGATCAGCGCCCCGCCACCCATGCCGGTGAGACCGAGCAC
>JACCQS010000424.1 GCA_013814015.1 Geodermatophilaceae bacterium
CAACCTGAGCCTGACCAGAAAGGTCATCCCCAGCCTGGAGTACGCCTTCGAACCGGACACCCAGCAGAAGCCCGGACCGGCACCGCTCGCTGAATCCGTGGGTGAGCGGCTGAACCGCCTGGACAGCCCAAGTGACATGACCGAGGTCACCTTTGCCGACGGCAAGTTGTGGGCTGCCACCACGACCGCAATCGGATCTCGATTCTCGAAGCGGGCCGGCATTCTGTGGTTCCAGGTGCAGCCGACGTTCAGTAACGGCCAGGTGGGCGGCAGTGTGGAGCAGCATGGCTACGTGGCGGTGGCTACCAACAGCCTGTTGTATCCCACGGTCGGAGTGAATGCGGCCGGTGAGGGTGCGATGGTGATGAGCCTGGCCGGGCCGTCGATCTACCCGAGCCCGTCCTTCATCTCAATCAACGGCTCGGGGACCCAGGGACCGGTACGGGTACCTGAGGTCGGGGTAGGTCCGGAGGACGGATTCACCTGATATCGAGAGTTCGGCGATCGAGGTCGAGGCTGTCGATGGGGTGACTACTCCGAGGCCGTCGCCGATGAGAACGGTGACATCTGGATGGCTGTCGAGTGGATTCCCGGATCAGCTCGCACCGAGCTGGCCAATTGGGGCACTTACGTCATGCGGGTCAACCGCTAGCCGAAGGGATTCCGGTAGCGCCGACTCGAGGGACCGACGTACCGTCATGGCCATGAGCGAGTCGGCGGTACTGGGCACGGTGAGCGCCGTGTGGGTCTATCCGGTGAAGTCCCTCGCCGGTACCTCCGTCGAGGCCGCCCAGGTCGGCCCGACCGGGCTGGAGGGCGACCGTACGCACTCCGTGGTCGATGTGACATCCGGGGAGCGGATCACCGCCAAGGACGAGCCGCGGTTGCGCGAGCTGATCGCCGCGCCCGGTCAGGCGCATCCCGCCATCCGCGTTCCCGACGCGGAGATCGGCGAGCAGGTGCCGGCTGCTGCCCTGTCCGGCTGGCTGGATCGCCCCGTCGACCTGGCCGTCACCGACGCCGACGGCGGTCATGCCGTCGATGCGTTCCCGGTGCATCTGGTCTCCGAGGGCGCCATGCTCACCGCTGATCCCCATGCCGGCCCGGAGGCCTGCGACGTTAACGACCCACGCGCCAATCTCGTCCTGAAACTCGACGCGCAAGGCGATGCCGAGCGCGGCTGGCTGGGCCGGCGGATCCAGGTCGGCGAGGCAATCCTGTCGATCACTCGAACGCCCAAGCACTGCCTCGGCGTGTACGCCGAGGTGGTGACCCCCGGACGGGTCGCCGCGGGGGACCCGGTCCGCCTCGCGGACTGAGAACTCCAGCGGCTCTGCCAAGCCGTCGCCGTTATCCTCGCTTCATCGCCGCTCATAGCTGCGGCATCCATTCACATCCGAAGGAGTCCTGTCGTGTCTGCGCCCTCGCCGTCCACCGTCGCGCCCCCTGTCATGGTGGCCGCCGGTAGGACGGCTGCCGAGGCGCTCGAGGCGGCGGGAGTGCTCCTCAGTGGTCCGGACGGCGCAATCGTCGTACGCGACTCCGGCGGCGCATTGCGGGATCTGGACTGGTGTCCGACCGACGATCAAGCGGTCGAGCCGGTAGGGATGTCAAGCCCAGACGGCCGGGAAGTGTTGCGGCATTCGACAGCGCACGTACTGGCGCAGGCGGTTCAGGATCTGTTCCCGGAGGCGAAACTCGGGATCGGGCCACCGGTCCAGAACGGGTTCTACTATGACTTCGAGGTGCCCGAGCCGTTCAAGCCCGAGGACGTCAAGCGCATCGAGTCCCGGATGCGCGACATAGTCAAGGCGCGCCAACGGTTCTCGCGACGCGTCGTCACAGACGAGGCTGCTCGTACCGAGCTGGCCGGCGAGCCGTACAAGCTCGAGTTGATCGGCCTGAAGGGACCTGGCGCTGCCGAGGCCGCAGAGGGTGCCGCCGTCGAGGTCGGTGGAACCGAACTGACCATCTACGACAACCTGGACGCCAAGTCCGGCCAGCGCGTCTGGGGCGATCTGTGCCGCGGCCCGCACCTGCCGAGCACCCGGTCCATCCCGGCCTTCAAACTGATGCGTTCGGCTGCGGCCTACTGGCGGGGAAGTGAGCAGAACCCGCAGTTGCAGCGGATCTACGGCACCGCGTGGGAGAGCCGGCAGGCCCTCGATGCGCACGTCGCGATGCTGGCCGAGGCTGAGCGCCGTGATCACCGGCGGATCGGCGCGGCGATGGACCTGTTCAGCTTTCCGGACGAGATCGGTTCAGGCTTGGCGGTCTTCCATCCCAAGGGAGGGATCATCCGACGGGAGATGGAGGCCTATTCACGGGCGCGGCACGAGGAATCGGGGTACGAGTTCGTCAAAAACCCGCACATCACCAAGGAGGACCTGTTCCTCACCTCCGGGCACCTGCACTGGTATCGCGAAGGCATGTTCCCGCCGATGGAGATGGAGGGCGCCAACTACTACCTCAAGCCGATGAACTGCCCCTTCCACTGTCTCATCTTCCGGTCGCGAGGGCGCTCGTATCGCGAACTTCCGTTGCGGCTCTTCGAGTTCGGCAGCGTCTACCGGTACGAGAAGTCCGGCGTGGTCCACGGTCTCACCCGGGTACGGGGGATGACCCAGGACGATGCGCACATCTACTGCACCAAGGAGCAGATGGCCGACGAGCTGACCGACCTGCTCGGTTTCGTGCTCGACCTGCTCCGCGACTACGGGCTCGACGACTTCTATCTTGAACTGTCCACAAGGGACGAATCACCGAAGTTCGTCGGTGAGCCCGCTGTTTGGGAGGAAGCCACCGAGGCACTGCGCGTCGCGGCAGGCTCTTCCGGTCTGGAGCTTGTTCCCGATCCCGGGGGCGCAGCGTTCTACGGGCCGAAGATTTCCGTGCAGGCGCGCGATGCGATCGGGCGGACCTGGCAGATGTCGACCATTCAGGTGGACTTCAACACTCCGGAGCGATTCGAACTGGAGTACCAGTCTGCCGACGGGGGCCGGCAACGGCCGGTCATGATCCACCGGGCACTGTTCGGCTCGATCGAGCGCTTCTTCGGTGTGCTCACCGAGCACTACGCCGGGGCTTTCCCAGTCTGGCTCGCGCCGGTTCAGGTCGTGGGGATCCCCGTCACCGACGATCAGGTCGGATATCTCGACGAGGTCGTCGCTGCGCTGCGCGAGCGGCGGATCCGCGCCGAGGTCGATTCCTCCGATGACCGGATGCAGAAGAAGATCCGGACCGCGAGCCAGCAGAAGGTGCCCTTCGTGCTGATCGCCGGCGCCGCCGACCAGGAAGCCGGTGCAGTGTCCTTCCGGTTCCGGAACGGCTCGCAGCGCAACGCCGTACCGGTGGCCGAGGCCATCTCGCTCATCACGGAATTCGCCGCCAGCCGAAGCAATGCCGATCCCGTTGCGCCACTGGTCAATGACGTACCGGACGCACGCTGAAGTGACCTGACGTGACCGACGAGAGCCTGGCTTACGAGCCGTTCGAACGGCTGTGGACGCCGCATCGGATGGCCTACATCAAGGGCGCAGGACGTCCGACCGGTGACCACGACTGCCCGTTCTGCACGATCCCGACCAGTCAGGACTCCGAGGCCCTCATCGTGGCCCGCGGCGCGCACGTCTACGCGGTGCTCAACCTCTTCCCGTACAACGCCGGACACTTGATGATTGTCCCGTTCCGCCATATCGCCGATTACACGGAATTGGAACGTTCCCGGGAGCTACCGGAATTCTCCGACTTCACCCAGCACGCGATGACCGTGATCCGTCGAGTGTCCGGCGCGCAGGGTTTCAACGTGGGGATGAACCAGGGCGTCGTCGCAGGTGCCGGCATCGCCGCGCATCTGCACCAGCACGTCGTACCGCGCTGGGGCGGAGATACCAACTTCATGCCGGTCGTCGGGCTGACCCGGGTACTGCCGCAACTACTGAACGAGACCCGTCAGTTGCTGGCCGACTGTTGGGCGACCGACTAGCCCCGACTTTGATTGGGGCGGCGCATTCGCCAGCCCAGAATCGCGGTCACGATGGCGAAGACCACCAGCCCGACGATCAGGGGGATCCGCCAGTTGTTCGAGGAGTCCGACGCACCAGAAGCCTCAGCCGGAGTGGCCTGCGGACCTGTTGTCGCTGTCGGCGACGGCTCGGCTGCGGTCTCCGAGCCAGTGGGGTCTGCGGTGTTGGTCGCTGTGGGGACCACGCCGGGATGGGCGATGTCCACGACCAACCGGGACGGCTCGGGAAGTGTGAAGACCCGGAAGCCGGCCGCCTGAGCGGTGCCCAGACCGTAGCTGACCGTGGCCTCGAAACCGGCGCCTGCACCGACGACCTCGACCAGTCCGGTCAAGCCGGCTTCGATGGTTTCCTGAGGTGCCAACGGCTCGTTCGGTATGCCGTTCAGGCTGACCTGGACCAGCGCCGCGCCCTCGATCGGGACAACCGCGCCGGAGCCGTCCTCGGTGATCTGGTCCACGTAGGAGACGAAGTAGGCGCCCACCGCCGCATCGAATTCGATCACGAAGCGGTCAAAACCCTCGTTGGCACCAACCCGGACATCGGAGATGGCGCTGCCACTGGGCGATGAGGTGTCCTGAACCGGTTCGGTGCCGAAATCAGGCAGGGCAGCCGCGGCAGCCGGGTATTGCAGCAGTCCCACCAGCACAGCAATGGCGCCAGCAGCCGCCAGGAACCTAGCCAGCCCGGCGGGCGCGTGCCTGTCTCGCATAGGCAGGCAGGGTAGGCGTGCCCGGCGTACCGGATCTACTCACCACGCCGTCCGCGAGTCAGCGGCGGCGCCTTCGTGTCCAGCCCAGGACCGCGGCCACGATGGCGACGAACGCGAGCCCTCCCACCGGGTAGATCAACCACTCGTTGGGCGATTCCGGTTCCTGGGCCAGCGCGTCGCCGGTGAGGGTGAGTTCCGGCGCGGTTGTCGTGGGCACGATGTCGCCGGTTGCGCTGGGGTCGGCCGCCGTGGTCGTGCCCGGCAGAGTTCCGGGATGCGCGACGTCGACGATCAGCCTGTTCGGATTGTTCACGATGAGGATCCGAAAGCCTGCGGCCTCGATGGTTCCGATGCCATAGAGCGCCGTCTCATCGACGCCCGCGCCGGCTCCGACCACTTGCGAGATCCCCGGTAGACCGGGCGTCACCGTTCCCTGCGGCGGGGTCGGCTCCTCGGGCACTCCAGTGAGAACGACCTGGATGAACGCCACGCCCTCCACCGGTACCGGCTCGCCGACGCCATCCTGAAGAATCTGGGGAACGTAGCTGATCGAATATCCGGGAACCGCCCCCTCGAATTCGATCGTCATCCGATCGAAGCCCTCGCCCTGTCCCACCCGCACCCCGATGACACTGCTCCCGCCCAATGCCACTTCGACAACAGGATCGAGACCGAAGTTGGTGTCGGCCGCCGCTGAGCCGGAGACCGAGACCAAAAAGGTCAGGGCAGCGACGAACGCCGCCGCTACGCCGGCCAGAATTCCCTTGGATCGCATGTGCCCACGATAGGGTCCGCCGATTGCGGGGCGCGAACCGAGTGCAGAATTCCGGCGCGCGGGCACTCATCCGTCCAGCGTTTCAGTCTTTGCTGGCCGCCCGGATCTCGGCGGCTGCGCTGTCGGGCATCGGGTCGTAGCGCAAGAAGGTACGGGTGAACCGACCCGTGCCTGCCGTTGCCGAACGCAGGTCGATCGCATAGCGGATCAGGGAGGACTCGGGGATCTCGGCGCGTACGACGGTGTGCTCAGCACCAATGGCCTCGGTTCCGGTGACATGACCGCGCCGGCTGGACAGGTCGCTCATCACGGTTCCGACGTGCTCGTCGGGGACGGTGATGAACACGTCGTGGACCGGCTCCAGAAGGGCGACTCCAGCCCGGGCACCGGCCTCGCGCAGCGCCAGCGAGCCAGCGGTCTGGAAGGCGGCATCCGAGGAGTCGACGCTGTGCGCCTTGCCGTCGATCAGGGTTACCCGCAGGTCGATGAGCGGAAAGCCGGCCTCCAGCCCTTTTGCCATCTGGGCCCGCACGCCCTTCTCGACCGACGGAATGTAGTTGTGCGGCACGGCGCCGCCGACCACCTTGTCGACGAACTCGAATCCAGCGCCGCGTTCGAGGGGCTCGACGCTCACCTTCGCGACGGCGTACTGGCCGTGTCCGCCGGACTGCTTGACGTGCCGCCCCAACCCTTCCGCCGGCCCGACGAGCGTCTCGCGCAGAGCCACTATCACCGGCACCGTCGCCAGGTCCACACCCTGAGCACGGAGCCGGTCGAGGACGACATCGGCGTGTGACTCACCCATGCACCACAGGAGAAGTTGATGGGTCTCGGCATTGCGTTCCAGCCGTAACGTCGGGTCGCCGGCGACAAGCCTGGACAACCCCTTGGCCAGCGCGTCCTCGTCGGCGCGGGTCTTCGCGGAGACAGCGATGGGCAGCAGGGGCTCGGGCATTTCCCATGCCGCGACGAGCAAGGGCCGGTCCGCGGCCGAGATCGTGTCACCGGTTTCGGCGGAGAGCAACTTTGTCACAGCGCAAAGGTCACCCGCTATGCACTGACCAACCGGACGCAGCGTCCTACCGTGCGGGCTGAGCACTGATCCGATCCGCTCATCGGCGTCGTGGTCGTCGTGCCCGCGGTCGGCCAGGCCGTGTCCGGACACGTGCAGGGCGGTCTCCGGGCGCAGCGTTCCGGAGAAGACCCGGATCAAGGACACCCGTCCGACGTACGGGTCGATGGTGGTCTTGATGATCTCGCCGACCAACGGCCCAGCCGGATCCGGACTCAATGGCTCGACGGCGCTCCCGTCGATAGCGGTGACGGTCGGCAGGGCGTGTTCGCCAGGGTGTGGGAAGCCGCCGACGAGCAGTTCGAGCAGCGCGCTGATCCCCAAGCCGTTGGTCGAGCAGACGCCGAGGACGGGAAAGAATGAACCGCGTGACACGGCGGTCTCCAGGTCGTCGACAAGGGTCTCCACGTCGATGTCCTCGCCGGAGAGGTAACGGTCCATCAGCGTCTCGTCTTCACTCTCGGCGATGATCGACTCGATCAGGGCGCTGCGGGCCTCGGCGATTCCGTCCCGGTGCGCGGCCTCCGGTTCGCGCACGGTCGGTATGTGGCCACCGGCGCTGTGATCGAAGACCTGCTG
>JACCQS010000356.1 GCA_013814015.1 Geodermatophilaceae bacterium
GCCTAGGAGTGCCGCCGCTGGCCCATCTCGCCGGAACCGCCGTAATCGCAGCCGCAGCGGCACTGGTCATCATCCGCGGCCTACTGCCCGACCGCCCGGACGGCGGGCAAGCCGGCCCGCGCATCGCCCGGCCGAGCAGGCGCCTGGCCGTCTACGGCGGCATCGCCTTCTGCGTTCTGCTCGCCGAGGGCGCGGTCTTCGACTGGAGCGGAATCTACCTGGCCACCGACCAACGGGCCGGTGCTGGACTCGCGCCGATCGGACTGGCCGCATTCTCACTCACGATGGGCGTGGGGAGACTGCTCGCCGACCCGGCCGCGGAACGATTCGGCGATTCAGCCGTCGGGCGTGGGGGTGCGATGGCGGGCGCCGCCGGCCTCGGACTGGCACTGGCCACCGGCTCGGTCGCTGCCTCGATTGCAGGATTCGCTGTCATGGGCATTGGCCTGGCAGCGGTGTTTCCGTTGACGCTGCGCGCCGCCGCCCGGAGCCCGGCAACCGCTGGTCCAGATCTGGCCGCCGTTTCCACCTTCGGCTATCTGGGGCTCTTCCTGGGTCCGCCGGCGATCGGCATCCTGGCCGAGGTGACCAGCTTGCGCGCGGCGCTGCTCCTCGTCTGCGCCGCCTGCGTGCTGGCGACCATCCTCGCGTCGCGGATCAGCGGGTCCGCTACCGAGAGCTAGACCGCGCCAGCCGTCTCCGGACCCGCTCCGACCACCGAGCCACGAAGGGCCGAGTCCGGCAACTCCGGCGCGCGCGGAGCCAGCGACGAACTCAGTGGCCGTCCTGCGGACTGTCGGACGCCGGCCAGAGCAAGGCCTGGGCGACGATGATCTTGCCGCCGTGGACGGTGATCGCCGGGTCTCCGTACAACATGTAGCCAAGCGTGATCGCATCACTGATCCGACGGCAGAACGTCTCGTCATCAGGTCCGGTCAGTACTCGATAGATGGGCAAGCCCTCCGGCGGTGTCGTCGACATGGCGACCATCATCTAATTCCCCGCGTGCGGCCAGCCCTCAGCCGGGTACTGCTCGCCGACCGGTACGTCCACATCGAGCCGGTTGCCGGCCTGGGCGAGCGGGCAGACCCAGCGCGGGCTGTAGGCGCAGGACGGGTGGTAGGCGAAGTTGAGGTCGACGACAATCGTGGCGCCAACAACTGAGTCCGCCTGAGTGCCAACGGCTCCCAGATCTGCGCCCTTGACGGTGTCCAGCAGGTACCGCCCAGCGCCGTACGTGCTCCGCCCGGCCGTTGTGTCGCGCATCGGCAGAAACAGCCCACCGCCGTACTGCGCCAACCACCACACGTCCAGGCTGCCCAGGTCGCCCAGCTCGACCCGGCCGATCCGATCCAGCCGGACCACCTCGTCATCCTGAGTCGGGACGTCGAGCCGTGCAGGCTCGATGTCGGTATCGATCCGCACGACGAAGCGGTACGCCGGGTCGTACGGTGCGTACGGAAGCCCGGCGAAATCGACCTTGGCGGGCGCTTCGAGAGGTGATTCGGGATGTTGGGCGAAGAGCCGGTCGCGGCCCTCGCGCCACACGTCGAAGCCCTGTTCGGGTTGCTCGCACTCGCGCACCTGTCGGTAGAGGTCACCGACGGTTCGGCGCCAGTCCAGCACAGTGGCGCTCATGTCGGGTCTGCCATCGGAGCAGCGTGCCACGCGGTGGTCCGGCGCCTGCCCTGGCTGCGGGCGGTCCGGCCGTACCCTGATCGGCATGCCTATACGCGGGGAGCGCACACCCGCCGCGCTGTCACCGCTGCGTACGGTGGCCCTCGCCATCGGATTCGTCTGTGCGATCTCGGCGAGTGTGGCCCTGTTCATCACCGACAATCCCGAGTATCTGCGCATCGCCATCCTGGTGGCGCTGTGGGGATTCGTGTTCGCGGCACTTGCAGCCGGCCGCCGGCAGACCGAGCAGGTGCTGGCCGCCAGCACCGAGATCGAGGTACGCAGGAGTTATGAGTTGGAACTCGAACGCGAGGTCGCAGCCCGTCGAGAGTACGAGCTGAGACTCGAGGCTCAGCTCCGCCGCGAACTGCAGAACGAGTTCGCCGCCCACGTCGGATTGCTTCATGAGGAGATGAGCGGGCTCCGCCGCGAACTGTCCGAGCAGTGGGACAGCGAACTGCGGGTCGAGCGGATGGTCATGCGGACACAGTCGGTACGGATGGGCGCGGATCGCCGCGAAACACTCGAGCGGGAGCCAGCCGGCCGGGCCAGTATCGAGGTCGCTGTGCATGACACCGGGCCGTTCGATCGCCGACGGTTCGATTCTGGTTCCTACGATTCTGGATACTTCGATTCCGGAACGCCGTCCCGTGCATCCGCCGAAGCGCCCGCCACGAGGGAGTTTCCGGCGGTCCCAGGCGCCGGTCTGTCCCTACCCACAGCTCCGGTCCCGTCGCCGGCCCCGCCAGCCTCGGGGTTTCCCACCCTGCTGAGTCCCGGCCCGCCGCAAGTTCAGCCGGACTTCCAGCCGTGGACGCCGCATGAGCCAGAAATGCCGGCGCAGGCGACTGCAGCAGCGGCCACGGGCAACGGCGCGCCCGACGACGTACTGACCAGAATCCTGGCCGAAGCCGGTGGCACCG
>JACCQS010000447.1 GCA_013814015.1 Geodermatophilaceae bacterium
GAGCGAGACGTGCTCGGACGCTGACTGGCTGCGGTTCAACCTGCAGCTCTGGCGGATCACTGGTGGGTCGGCCTACATGGACATGGCCGAGCATGTGTTGTTGAACGCAATCCTCTTCGACCAGGCATCAACCGGTGCGTTCTGCTACCGGCGCGGGGTGCAAGGCCGACCTGGCGCGAGCTTCGATGCGTGTTGCTCCCATCACGGCCCGCGGGCGATGGTCGAGGCCCTGCGTTACGCCTTTGCGGGAGAACCGGAGGTATTGTCGGTCAACCTCTTCCTCGACGCGACCGGCCGGATTCTGGTCGGCGGCGAGCCGGTTGCAGTTGACACGGTCACCTGGCAGGACGTCGACGCACAGATCTTCGGCGCGCGCATCACCCTCGACCCCGGCACGGACCGATCGTTCCCCGTGCGGCTCCGCGTGCCCGGCTGGGCCGGCGCCGCCGACGTGCTGGTCAACGGCGAGCCGGCAGCCGACGCCGGAGACGAGTGCGCCGTCACCGTGCACCGGCGCTGGTCCGCGGGCGACACCGTCGAGGTCCGATTTCCCCTCGCGGTCCGCCTCGTGCAGGGGCAGACGCTCGGCCACCACGTGATAGACGACAGGGCGGTGGCGATCTTCTTCGGACCGCGCCTGTTCTGTCTCACCGAGCGGCTGAATCCCGAGCACCGTCTCGACTTCCTGCGCCTGGCGCTGCCTCCCTCCGAGCCTGAGCGCGCCATCCGCGTCCTCACACCTGAGCGACTCCAGGCCGCTGGCATCGGGCCGGATCGGCAGCCGGTCACGCTCGAGCTGTGGCCGCTGGCTGTCACCGGCGGCTCACCGAACGGGGTCGGGCGCACCCACCCGACCAAGGCGCCCTACTTCAAGACGTGGATCCCGCAGGCAGACGGTGTTGCATGAAGGTCCACGCCGGATCCCCGATCGACGTGGTGCGCGGGCCGCGGTGCCATCATGGCGAAGGCCCGGTGTGGGACGATGCAGCGCAGCGGCTCCTCTGGGTCGACCTCACCGCCGGCGACGTCCACGCCCTCGACCTGGGTCGCGACGTCGTCGAGACGGTACGGCTGGGGCGCGAGGTCGGCATCGCCGTGCCACGAAAGGACGGAGGTCTCGCCCTGGCCGTTCGGGAGGGCTTCATCGCGCTGGACGACGGGCGGGAGACGGTACTGGCCACTCCGCTCGACGCCCGCCCGAACCTGCGCATGAACGACGGCGCCTGCGATCCGGCCGGGCGGTTCTGGGCGGGCAGCATGGCCTATGACGAAAGGCCGGGGGCAGGCAGTCTCTATCGCCTCGACACGAATGGACAGCTTGCGACGATGCTCGAGGACGTCACGATCTCCAACGGTCTCGCGTGGGATCGCGAAGCACGCTGGATGTACTACATCGACAGCGCGACCGGCGGCCTTGATCGGTTCCGCTACGAGGTGGAGACCGGTGAGATCTGCGAACGGCGTCGTCTCATCGACTTTCCAGCGGCGCTCGGCCAGCCGGACGGCCTGGCCGTGGACGGCGAAGGCTGCCTCTGGGTCGCGATGTTCGACGGCTGGCAGGTGCGCCGTCATGGGCCCGACGGTCGTCTGCTCCGCGTCATCGACGTTCCGGTACAGCGGCCGACGAGCTGCGCTTTCGGAGGGGAAGGACTCGACAGGCTATTCGTCACCACGTCCCGCTTCGGCCTGGACGCCACCGCCCTGGCCGAGCAGCCGCTCGCCGGCGCCCTTCTCGTGTCCGATGTCGGTGTCGGCGGCCTTGCCACACCGGCGTACGGCGACTAAGCGCTCACACCAGGAGGAAGTGTGCGAATCACTCAGATTGATGTCCACTCGCTCGTCGAGCCGACCAACGGCTCGCCGCGTGACTGGTGGAGCACGACCCCGCTCGACGTGCTCTATGACCCTCGTGTCAGCCACCTCGACCGGCGGCAACCCGGTGCCGAACGGGCCGGTGTGATCAGCAACGTGGTGGTGCAGGTGCACACGGACGAGGGCTTCACCGGCGTGGGCAACGTCGGAGTAGGGTCGCCCGCCGCGGCCACCGTGATCGAGCACCACCTCGCTCCACTCGTCCTCGGCCGAGATCCCTTCGACCTGGAGTCGCTGTGGCAGACCATGTATCGCCACACCCTGAGCATCGGCCGCAAAGGAGTTGCCGTCGAGGCGTTGAGCGCGATCGACATCGCGCTCTGGGACATCCTCGGCAAAGCCACCGGCCAGCCGGTATACAACCTCCTCGGTGGACGGACCCGGACCGCCATCCGGGCCTACGCGAGCCAGTGTTACGCACGCGAGGACCTCGATGCCCTGGCCGCGGAGGCGCGCGGCTATGTCGAGCAGGGTTTCACGGCCATCAAGATGCGGTTCGGGTACGGGCCGGGCGACGGCCGCCGTGGCATGGCCCGCAACCGCGAGCTCGTCGCCACCGTGCGCGAGGCGATCGGTACCGACGTCGAGCTCGCGGCCGAGGCATATATGGGATGGGACGAGATCTACGCCATCGCCATGATCCGCATGGTCGAGGACCTCGGGCTCGCATGGGTCGAGGAGCCGGTATTGCCAGACCGCATCGACGCCTATGCGCGAATCCGACGCAGCGTCTCGACACCCATCTCCGGCGGTGAGCACGAGTTCACGTTGCAGGGCTTCCATCAGCTGCTGCAGGCAGGCGCCGTGGACATCGTCCAGCCGGACGTCAATCGCATGGGCGGCATCACCGAGGCCAGGAAGGTCTGGGCCCTGGCCGAGGCGCACGGGCTTCGCGTGGTGCCGCACGGCAACCAGGCCCACAACGCGCACTTGATCATGGCGAGCTTCAGCTCGCCGCTTATCGAGATCTTCCCTGACGACGGAGTACGCCCCGGTTACAAGCTGCACCATGAGTTCTTCGACGGAGAGCCCCGTGCCAAGGCCGGGTGGGTCGAGACCTCCGACCGGCCCGGACTCGGAATCGAGCTCAACCACGACGCCATCGAGCGGTATCGAGCGGCGGAGCTGACATTGCGTGCGGACGCCTCCGGAGCGTTGGCGTGACCACCAGGCCACCCCTGCCGGTCCAGCTTCAGCGGGTCCCGGTGCTCGCGATCCTCCGTGGGCTGGACACCGAAGCCACGCTGGCACGTGTCGACGTCCTGGCGAAGGCGGGCATCGGGGCGGTCGAGGTGACCCTCGACAGCCCTGGGGCCCTCGAGACCATCCGCGCATTGCGCAGGCGCGACGACGGCCTGATGGCAGGCGCTGGCACCGTCATGGACGCCGTCGCCGCTCGACGTGCCGTCGATGCCGGTGCGGAGCTGCTTGTCTCACCGCACGTCGACCCCGCCGTCACATGTGTCGGTACGGAGGCGAGGATCGGTCACCTGCCGGGTGCGCTGACGCCGACCGAGATCGTCGCGGCTTGGCGCTCGGGTGCAACAGCAGTGAAGCTCTTCCCGGCCGGTCACGGCGGTCCGGCGATGGTGCGGGCGCTGCGCGGGCCGCTGCCGGACATTCCTCTGGTGCCGACGGGCGGCGTGGACGCTACCAACGCGGCATGTTACCTGCGGGCCGGCGCGACCGCTGTCGCGGTCGGCTCGGCGTTCACGAACGGCACACTCGACGAGGTCGAGGATCTCGCGCGAGCACTGGTCGCGTCCTGTCTGGATGCTCGTCGATGACCCGAACGCCTGACGTCACAACGGTCGGTGAGGCTCTCGTCGCGTTCGTCGCGGAGCAGCCGGGTGGCTGGGCTGCGGGCGCGTCCTTCGGTGCACACGTCGTCGGCGCGGAGCTCAACCTCGCCACCGCCCTGGCGCGGCTCGGGCACGAAACGGCGTACATCGGTGTCGTCGGTGACGACGATCCCGGTCGGCTCGTCGAGACTCATCTCGGCGCAGAGGGCATCTATGCCCGCCACGTGCGGCGGGTGGCCGACAAGGGCACCGGTCTGCTGATTCGCGACCGGCGGGTGTTCGGTCCTGCGGAGGTAACGTATCGGCGCAAGGAAAGTGCGGGGTCCACCCTCTGCGCCGCAGACATCGAGGCAGCCGCTGAGACCATCGCGGCGAGTCGATGGGTACATCTCACTGGAGTCACGCCGGCAC
>JACCQS010000448.1 GCA_013814015.1 Geodermatophilaceae bacterium
CGTCGGCCAGGTGCGTCAGAACGGCCAGTACGGCAGCGGAGTCGGCTACCCGGTAGCTCGCAGCGGTCGGTCCGTCGCCGACCTTGATGCCGACGTCGTCAGGGCCGAGTACGGCGAAGGCGTCCTCGTCGGTCACGTCGTCGCCGAGGTAGACGATCGCCGCGGCGCCCACCTCGTCGGCAAGTCGTCGCAGCGCCACACCCTTGTCGGCCCGGACAACGGCGAGTTCGACGACCTCCTTGCCCACCTTGACGGTGCGTCCCTCGACGGCGCCCGGGCCGGCGATCGTCGAGTCCTGCAGGGCGGCCGCGGCACCGCGATTCGGCATCCGCCTGGTGTGCACGGATGCACTGACGGGCTTGACCTCGAGGAACGAGCCGTCGTAGGGCAGCAGAAGGGCGCGCAGTTCCGCGACCAAACCGTCGCGGCGCCCGAGCAGCGACGCGTCGGCCGGGCCGCCGTACTCCGCTCCGTGACTGCCGATCAGAAAGAGGTCGCGATGGCTGCCGACCCGATCGGCCAGGTCGGCGTAGCCGCGGCCGGACATCACCGCGACCCTGACTCCCGGGCACTCGGCAAGCCGCAACAGGATCGGCTCCGCGCCGTCCACGAGGGCGGCTGCCGCCGGGTCCGCGACGATCGCGGACAGTGTTCCGTCGAAGTCGGTCACGACGAGAAGCGGTCGACGGCCGGCGATCTCGGTCAGGGCGGACATCAGATCCAACGAACTCTGCGTCATGACGTGCTGCGCGCGTCGATGTCCTCAGCTTCCAGGGCGTCGAAGAAGGACTGCGCCCAGTGGTCGAGATCATGTGCGAACAGGTGCTTGCGCATCGTCCGCATCCGCCGGCGCCGGTCCGCGGACGGATCGAACAACGCTCGGGTCAGCGCGTCCTTCACTCCGTTGATGTCGTGCGGATTGACCAGATATGCCTGCCGGAATTCGGCTGCCGCACCGGCGAATTCGGACAACACGAGAGCACCGCCGAGGTCACCCCGCGCAGCGACGTACTCCTTGGCGACCAGATTCATCCCGTCGCGGTACGGCGTGACGGCCATGACGTCGGCCGCGCGATAGAGCGCCGCGAGTTCCTCGCGGGGCATGGACTGGTGCAGGTAGTGCACGGCCGGTCCGCCGATGGAGCCGAACTCGCCGTTGATGTGGCCGACCATCCGCTCGATTTCTTCCCGCATGGTGATGTAGTGCTCGACGCGCTCCCGGCTGGGCGTGGCTACCTGCACCAACACCGTCTCCGGTGCGGTCAGTTTCTCGTCGTGGAGCAGCTCACTGAAGGCGCGCAGCCGTACGCCGATGCCCTTGGTGTAGTCCAGCCGGTCGACCCCGAGGATGATCCGCTCCGGACTGCCGAGTTCCTTGCGGATCTCGCTCGCCCGCGCACAGACCTCCGGCGAGTTGGCGAGTTCGTCGTAGCTCTTGGCATCGATCGAGATCGGGAAGGCCCGCGCCGTGACCGTACGACCGTCCACGGAGACCTTGCCCTGGCTTGGTTTCAGGTCGCACAGGGTCCGGGCCAGCTGCAGGAAGTTGCTGGCCGCCTGCGGCCGCTGGAATCCGATCAGGTCCGCCCCGAGCAGGCCCTCGATGATCCGGCGACGGCCGGGCAGCTGCATGAACAGCTCCAGGGGCGGGAACGGGATGTGCAGGAAGAAGCCGATCCGCAGGTCCGGGCGCAGCGCCCGCAGCAGCTGCGGGACCAACTGGAGTTGGTAGTCGTGCACCCAGGCGACGCCGTCGCGACCGGCGACCTCGGCCGCCTTGGCCGCGAACTGTTCGTTGACCGAGACGTAGGTGTCCCACCAGGAGCGGTGGTACTGCGGGCGTTCGACCACATCGTGGTAGAGCGGCCACAGCGATGCGTTGGAGAAGCCTTCGTAGTACCGGGTGATCTCATCGGCGGTCAGTGGGACGGGTACGAGCTGGATGCCGTCGGCCTCGAACGGCTCCGGTGCCTCGCCGTCGGCCCCTGACCAGCCCACCCAGGCGCCGTTGCGGCCGCGGATGAACGGCTCCAATGCCGTGACCAGCCCGCCGGGGCTGCGCTGCCAACTGGTCGAGCCGTCGGCTCGGGTGACCTGATCGACCGGCAGCCGGTTGGCCACGATGACCACATCGCTGCCGCGGCGTTCGGAGCTTCCGCGGCCCTTGCGAGCCGTTTCGGGTGAAGTCACCGGCTCAGCCGACCTCATTGCCGTACATCTCGCCCAACAGGTCGGCGAGCAGCTCCAGCCGAGCGCCGTCCGGGTCGCGGAAGTAGATCGACACCTCGCTCTCCAAGAGGTAGTCCACGCCGGCGGCATCGAGCTTGTCCTTGAGCCGCCGCCACATCTGCGGCTCCACCGAGATGGCGATGTGGTGCAACCCGCCGAGCACCTCGGCGTACGGACCCACGTCCAGGCCCGGAAAGTCGAAGAAGGCCAGCAGGCTTCCATTGCCGACGTCGAAGAAGAAATGGGTTGATCCGGGAAAGTCCCGGTTCTCGATGATCTCGGTCAGCGGGAACTCGAGCAGTCCGGCGTAGAAGTCGATCGTCTGCCGGACATCGCTCGCGACCAGGGCCACGTGGTGCAGCCCACGCGCTGTCGTCGGAGGCCGGGTCGAGCGAGCGTGGAGATGCTGCTCGCCGATCGCTGCGCGGTGGCGGGCCAGGTCGTGGAGGTCGGGCGCGGACACAGCACAAAGCTATCCCCACCCGATCGGCTCCCAACCCTTCCGGTCGCTACGGTCGAGAAATGGGTCCTCTGCACGGCATCAACGTCGTCGAGTTCGCCGGCTTGGGGCCGGGGCCGTTCTGCGGGATGATGCTGGCCGATGCCGGCGCCGACGTCGTACGGATCGAACGCCCCCGACCACCGGGTGACGGGATGTCCCGGCTGGTGCTCAACCCGGTCCTGGACAGGGGCAAACGCTCGATCGCCCTGGATCTGCGCGACGACGCCGATCGGGAGGTCGTCTCCCGGCTGCTGGAGCGCGCCGACGTTCTCACCGAGGGATTCCGCCCGGGCGTGATGGAGCGGCTCGGCTTCGGCCCCGAGCCGGTGCTGGCCGCCAATCCGCGCTTGGTCTACGGCCGGATGACCGGCTGGGGACAGACCGGCCCGTACGCGCACACCGCCGGCCACGACATCGACTACATCGCCACGACCGGTGCCCTGCACGCCTTCGGGCGGCCGGATGAGGTGCCCTCGCCGCCGCTGAACCTGCTCGGCGACTTCGGCGGCGGCGGGATGCTGTTGGCCTTCGGTCTCGCGGCGGCGTTGTTGCATGCCGCCCGTACCGGGATCGGGCAGGTCGTCGACGCCGGAATCGTGGACGGTACGACGCTGCTCACCGCAATGATCCATGGCCTGCGCGCCGAGGGTGCCTGGCAGGACGAGCGCGGCGTCAACCTGCTCGACTCCGGTGCACCGTTCTACGACGTCTATCGCTGCGCCGACGGCGGCTTTCTGGCCGTGGGCGCTTTGGAGGAGCCGTTCTATGCCGCCCTGGTCACCGGTCTCGGCCTGACCGCCGATGAGTTGCCCGATCGGGCCGATCCCGCGCAATGGCCGGCGCTGCGCGCGCTGATCGCGGCCACGGTCGCCGAACGGACCCGCGACCAGTGGTGGGCGGTTTTCGCCGGCACCGACGCCTGCGTGGCACCGGTGCTCGACTGGCAGGAGGCCATCTCCGACGCGCACAACGTCGAGCGCGCCGTGTTCACCGACGTCGGCGGCCGGCTGCAGCCGAGTCCGGCACCGAGGTTCGGCGCGACCGTGGCCGACCGGCCCCGTCCGGCTCCCCAGCTCGATGGCTCCGGTGCCGAGATCCGGGCCGAACTCGGCCTCCCCGCGCCGCCCACCCGTGGCGGTTTTGACGGAAACCGCCAAGGCGTGTCGTGAGCAGCCCGCTCGACCTGATCGTGGCCTGGCACGACGCCGTACGCGACCAGGATCTCGAAGCCGTTGCCGCCCTGGTCCACCCCGACGTGACAGTGGGTGGCCCGAAGGGATCCGGTCACGGCGTAGAGCTGATGACCGAATGGGTACAGAACTCCGGAATCGTCCTGGAGATCGGGAGTTTCCTGCAGCGGGGGCTCACCTTCGTGATCGCCCAGGAGGCCACCTGGCCTGATCCCGACGCCGGGACCGGGCGTACCCAGCCAGTCTCCGTGGCCTCGGTGTTCGTCGTGTTGGGGGCACGGATCTCCAAGGTGCTGCGCTTCGACGACGTGGATGCAGCCCTGGCGGCAAGCGGCTTCCGAGGCGACAGCTAGGCATCCCGGACCACCGACTGCACGCCTGCGGCACACCGGATAGGTGCATCCGGCGCACCGCGGCGGTATCCCGGAGCGGTGAAGGGGAATATTGGCCAGCGAAAGGCGCTGCAGCCAGCGTGCTTCAGGTCGGATTGCCCAGGGCTGTGCTGGCCGGAAGTTTCACCCTCCTGATCGCGATGGGGCTGCTCGCCTCCTCGTACGGTCCGCTGCTTCCGGCGATCCAGGATCGCTTCTCGGTGAGCGCGTTCGAGACCGGTGTCCTTGTCTCGACCCTGCCGGCGGGCTCGATCTTCGCCATTCTCGGGTGCGCCTGGCTGCAGCACCGGGTTTCCACGCGGCTGTTGCTGCAGGCATCGAGCCTGTTGCTGGTCGGCGGCCTGATCGGGTTGGCGTTGGCGCCGCGGTGGGAGTTGCTGCTGGTCGGTGGTGTCGCCATCGGGCTCGGGTACGGGGGCGCGACCACGCTGGCCAACGGAGTGATCGCCGCGGCCTACGCCAGGCGGCGGGCGACGTTCCTGCTCAATCTGCAGAACGGCATCTTCGGGCTGGGCGCGGTGGTCGGGCCGGTCTGCGTCACCCTGCTTCCAGACGGCTCGGGCCGGTTGGCCTGGCTCGGGTACGCGGTACTGGCGGTGGCCGCCGCCGTACTGTTCGCTGCTCTGCCGCTGACCTCGTTGGCCAGCCCGGACCGGGTCGACTCCGGCCGGAACCCGAGTCAGCCGGCCTGCTCTGGTGGTTTTGACGTAAACCACCAAGCAACGCGCTCGGGGCGGCTGGTCGGCTTCGGTTTTCTGTTCGCCTGCTTCATCGCCGTGGAGATCAGCACGGCCGCTTGGGCGACAACCCATCTCGATGCCGTGGGTAGCAGCGTCTCGGCGGTCGCGCTGGCCACCTCGCTGTTCTACGCGGGGCTGGCCACAGGCCGGCTCGGGGCGGCGGTCCTCGGGCTTCGGATCGATCCCGGACCGCTCCTCGCCGGCAGCACGATTCTGGCCACCCTGATGCTCACGCTTAGCTACCTGGCTCCGTGCGGCGGGGTCGGCTATGTCCTGGTCGGGATAGCCATCGGCCCGGTCTTCCCGACCGGGCTGGCCTGGGTCAGCCTCGATCAGCAGCACGCGCGACATCCGATCGCCACCGTGCTGGTCGCCGGAAATGCGGGCGGCATGGTTCTGCCGCCGGTGGTTGGCGCGGTGATCGGCACAGTGGGCGCCCAAGCCGCCCCGCTGCCGATCGCCGTCACCTGCGCGCTGGGCGCAGTTGTCGCCGTGTTGCTGGCCCGCGGTACGCCTGCGCCGCGTACGGCGTCCTAGGCATCGGCATCGGCGTCGGCCGGTCAAGGGAACTACTGACCACTCATCAGCCAGGGGCAGCGACGTCGTAGTCGAGGGAGAACGTGTGACCACCGTCGTCCTGACGATCGATGTTCGCCGTACCCGACAGGCCACTGAGTTCTCCGGTGCCCGACCAGTCCATCACCACGACTTCGGAGCTGCCGGCTCCGTCGGCCATGACGGCGTTGTGCCGCAGGATGAAGCTCCCGGTGCGCCCGGCCAGCGTGCCTTCGACTCGCTCATAGCCGGTGTATGCCGCGGATCCCTGCAGCGCGTGGGCCATCACCATCTCGCCTCGGCTGCTGCCGTGGAGTTCACCGCGAAATGTCTTGGCGAATGTTGTCCGGACGATTCTGGAGCCCTCGACATCGAGGACTTCCTGTTCGTCCCAACTGTCGAAGGTGAAAGTGGCGGTGATCTGTGAACTCATCCGACATTCCTACCGCGTTCTGGCCGTCCCAGATTGAAGATTGGCGACGGGCGACCACCGGACTGGCACGCCCAACGGATCTCCCCGATGCCTTCTTCGTCGGCCCTGCTCCGGCACTACCGCAGACTACGGACGCTGCATTCCGAAGCTGTAACTGCCGGTTCCGGAGTAGGACAGGACTCGCCAGCGGTAGGTGCCGGCGCTGCCGGTGTAGGTGATGCTCTCGTCCGGACCGCTGCTCTCGGCTGTTGCGACTCGAGTCCACCCACCGGAGCTGTTCTTCCGGTAGAGGATCAGGTCGAAGTCAACGCCGGTCGGACCGTCGAGGCAACCGAGGTGCGTACCGGCCGCCGCCGAGAAGCCACTGGTGCTCGGCCGGTAGTCCGCGTCACCGGTGAAGGTCAACGTGCCGGTGAACTGCTCGGGTAGACCGCCACAGCCTGGCGTCGGAGGTGGCGGCGGTGGCGGCGGGGTCGAGCCGCCGAGGGTGTAGAGCAACCGGTTGGGCGACCCGGTACCCGCGTTGGTGACCACGCCGGTGGTGGCCGAGTTCACCAGTCCATCACGTACCACCACCGGTGAGGATGACCCGTTCTGCTGGACGAACAGCGCAGCCGCCCCGGCCACGTGCGGAGAAGCCATCGAGGTTCCACTGATGGTGTTGGTGGCAGTGTCGCTGGTGTACCAGGCCGACGTGATCGACGAGCCCGGAGCGAAGATGTCCAGGCAGGTCCCGTAGTTGGAGAACGAAGACCGTGCGTCGGCTGTTGTCGTCGATCCGACGGTGATGGCTTCGGCCACCCGGGCCGGA